>JAUIIS010000182.1 GCA_030431575.1 Acidimicrobiia bacterium
GCCCGAGCTCGTGGAGCTGGAAGAGGCGCTCAACGTTATGGCCGGCAGGCTCGACACCCTTATTGGCCAGCAACGATCGTTTGTGGCCGATGCATCCCATCAGCTCCGCACCCCGTTGACCGCCATCCGGTTGCGGCTGGAGAACCTGCAAAGTACCACCGCAGACTCGGCCATCCTCGCCGAGATAGACGCCTCAATTGCCGAGACAAACAGGCTGGCCCAGCTGGTGGACGACCTGTTGAAGCTGGCTCGAGCCGAGAGCCAACCCCAACTGAGCACCGTGAACCTCACCCAAGAGGCGCGCGACCGCGCCGACCTATGGTCTGCGGTAGCTGACGAAGCGGGTGTGGTTGTTCATGTCGACACACCAGATGTGACCCTTCACGTGACGTGTGTGACGGGTGGGCTGGAACAGATCTTGGACAACGTCATGGACAACGCCATCAGCGCCGCCCCCACGCCCGGCGGTGAGGTGTGGATCACCGTGTCGCCTGGTGCTGCATCCCACAGCGTCAGCGTCGCGGACAACGGTCCAGGGCTAAGCCAAGACCAAAAAGGGCGCGCCTTCGACCGGTTCTGGAGAGCCCGAGATGACACGTCGGGGACCGGGCTGGGCTTGCCCATTGCCCAAATGTTGGCCGAGTCTGCGGGCGGCAGCGTCACTCTTGAGGACCACGAGTCACACGGACTTCGTGTGGTGGTGACGCTCCCATCTGCGCTGCCGGCCTAGCTTCGTTCCAGTCCTCGCGATGTGAATGGGTGTTCAGGCCTGCGGGGAACCTAAGGTCTCCGCCTGTCAGTAGTAGGCGCTTGGGTGGATGATGATCGGCGATCCCAACCAGTGAGCGGCCATCTCTGCTCTGGCCAAGCGAGCGTTCAGGCCCTTGGCCGATACGTCGGCGATCTCGAGCACTTGGCCGTGGCCGTCGTCTAGGTAGGCAAACCGGGTGCCGCCGATTGCGCCATCAAGCTCAACATGCATGCCAGTTGTTTGCAGATGGTGGAGGGCCTGGTCGTAGTTGGCTGGATAGAAGCACACGTGTTGAGCACCTGGTGCCCGACGAAGGTGTTCGGTGTACATCGAGGCCGGGCCCGAGCTCTGGGCAATGCACTCCAACTCGACGCCGTCGGTGTACGAGCTGGCAATGCTGACTTCCACATCGATGCGTTGGCCCCGAAAGGTGCAGTGGTCGAAAGCGATGTTGTGACGGACTCGCCACGGCCCCACGCCGGTGCGGGTTGCCCACGACCTAGCCGAGGCCTCGACATCGGCCACCACATAGCCGATTTGGCGGACGGGCCCCAGCAGTTCCCGCAGCGCGTCGGCACTTGGGTGAGGGTTTGGGACGCCTGCGCCACCATATGAATTGGCGTTCATAGAGGGCCGACAGTAGTGGCCATGGAGCGGAGGCGCCGTGGTGTTTGACTGGCGAAGGCACACGTCTGGCGACGACCGGACCAACCACCCTGGTCGAGGTTCAAGCGCCACACCAGCGCGTTTTGTGGACCTCGAGGATGCCGACTAGGGTGCTCGCAGGGGCAATAAAAGCGGGAACGGCCGTAGTTGCCGGCACCTGTTCTCCGGAAACGTCTCATGCTGCTGTCGAAGCGTGAGGCGTTTCCACCTTTTTGGGCCTGGAAGCAGCCTCTTAGGCGCTTTCGAGGTCTTCGGCCAGATGCCTCAGAAACGTATGCAGGGTTGCATCCACAACCCGACGAGCTAGCGCGTGCTCGATAAGGCCAGCGTGACGCGCTCTTGGAGGCGTATAGGTGCCGCTGAGGGTGAGCTCACTCGTGGCGCCCTTGCCCGAAGAAATGATGGGCGTCAGGTGCAGCGATGCCTTCACGTTGGGGAGCAACCGTTTGGTCCCATCGGCGTGCCACTCGACCGTAGCCGTGGCGCCATGCTCTTCTCGCTTGAGCGGCCCGAGCTCTACCTGGATGCGCTCATCTTGGTCGAAGAACCCAAGTCGGCTCTCCAGATAACCGGCCAAATCAGCCGCAAACGTTCCGGCGTGACGAGTAGCAGCCTGAACGAGTTCGGGTCCTTGCTGATCTAACGCTTCGCACAGCCGTTTGAACGAGCGGCTCACGTAGGCGTGGTGATGGATTGGGCGATCCATGAGGATTACCCCTTTCGGGAAGGCTGGCTACCTGGCCCAGAGGCTAGCCCGAGCGGCCCAGCCCCACCCGAGCCAACCCTGCGGCGATGGCTGGTTTTGGTAGGTAGTACTGCTCATCGACTGTCACCCATGTAGTCAATATGGTCTAGAGGCCGCTGGAGGCGACCCCAGGGACAGGGTTCGCGCCAGCATCGGCATAGCCGCCCTGGCCAATATCCCGCCATTGGCCGGGGCGGCCTGATCTTGTCAGACCAGCGCAGTGTCGGAGGTGCGCTCTACCGCGACAGGGATGGCGCTCATGATGGGTAGGCCGGTAACCCGGTCTGTACCGTCTTCGCTGTGAACTAGCCGATTGGTGGGCGTGCCCATCTCGCGGACCTTTTCGTCGGTCAGCGCCAGCCCGCCCCATGAGTGCGACATCGCTATGACGCCGCGTTTGATGTCGGGGTCGGCTTCGGCGACACCAACCACGGTGGAGCGCGGCGACGTGATTTTCAACAAATCGCCTTCCTTGGCGCCAAGCTGGCCGAGGTCGTCGGGGTGGCAGTAGGCGTAGTTGGTTGTAGCCACCTTGGCCAGGCCGGGAAGCTCCGAGCCCAGCGAGTTAAGGGCATGTTTGAGACGCCTGCCCACCAACCGAAACGGGTAGTCGGCAGCGTTGAACGAACCCAGTAGCTGCGCTCCGGTGGCCTCGTTGCGCACCTCTTCCAGCTCGGCCAACACGTCAGTTGGCGCCACAGCGAAGCGGCCGTCGGCATCGGGGTCTGCTTCTACGACTTTGACACGGTTGTCTTCGTGGATGACGCCACGGTTCTTGCGCCACTCAGACATGGGCAGACGGGCCTTGCCGAACACGTGGTCAATGACGTCGTGGTCAGTGAGGTCTTGGTCTACGGGAAGGCGGCCGCCGGGGAGGTCGATGGGGGTCTGGTTGCGAGCCGCGATGCCGGCAAACACTTCCCACTCGTTCAGCACGTCGTCGCCGCTGTTAATGACGGGGTCGGTGTAGTTGGTGTAAGGCGCCGGAAAGCGACGGTCCATGACGTTGGGAATGTCGGCCCGTTCCATTTGGCCCCGTGGGGCGATGACGTAGTCGGCGAGTTCTGCCGTGGCCGTCATGCGGTGGTCTATAACCACAAGGAGGTCGAGCGCTTCCATGGCTTCGATGGTCTTGGCTTGGTCGGGCCAGGCTTGCACCGGGTTTCCGCCGCTCACGATGAGCGCTCGGACTTGGCCCTCGCCTTCCAGCAAGATCTCGTCGCTGAGGGCATTGGTCATCATCTCGTCGGCTAAGCCCGACAGCCCTCGCACGCGGTGTGGGGCGCCGGGGGTTGGATTGCTTGGAGGGATGACTTGTGCACGGCGGGTGTCGCCAGGGAACGACATATAGGGGCTTTCTAGCGTGTCGCCCGGACGGTTGACTCGGCCGCACAACACGTTGAGCGTGAGCGCAAGCGTCTCCATTAGCGATCCGTGGGGGGCCATGTTGGGCCCGGTGCCCGAGCCCGCGGTCCCCCGTTGTGCGTTTGCAAACATGAGTGCGGCGGCCTCGATGTCAGCGGCGGCAACGCCGCATCGTTCGGCTGCGTAGTCCAGTGTGAACGGGGCGACGGCTTTGGCTAGAGCGTCGACCTGGCCGGGCTCCACGTAGCTGTCGCAGAACTCTTGATCATGCAGCCCCCGGGCCAAGATGATGTTGGTCATGGCTGCCAACAGCGTTGGATCTTCACCCGGCGTAACCTGAAGCCAGATGTCGGCTTGGGTTGCCAGCTCGCTGCGCCTTGGGTCTATGACGATGAGCTTCAGCCCTCGTGCTTTGGCCTCTCGTAGCTTCACGAAGGGGTTAGTGCCTTGCACGCCACCTGCGGCGGCGTAGCTAGAGACCATGGGGTTGTAGCCGATGGCAAGCGACACGTCAGAGTCGGTGAAGTTGTCCCAGCCGGCTTCCCACGCGCCTAAACGCAGCAGTGAACTGCGATGCGCTGGTTGGTCGATGGTCAGCGACGTATAGATAGAGGGCGAGTCGAAGCCTTTGTGCCACGCCTGCGCCACCGGGACGCCAACGCTGTTTTGGTAGGCACCGGTGCCGGTATAACTGGCGACGGCTCGTGGCCCGTGCTGTTCGACGATCTGCGCGATGCGCTGAGCAATCTCGTCGAGCGCCTCAGCCGAGGCGACCGTCTCGAAGGTCCCGCTGGGGGCTTTGCGTAATGGTCCTCTGAGCCTGCCGGGGTCGTGGAACTGGTCTGCGAGCTGCCTGCCCTTGATGCAGGTGTAGCCCTCAAAGAGCGGATCTGACCGGTCACCGCGAACCGCCACGATGGTCTTGCCGTCTTCGACGTCGATTTCCATGGGGCACGCCGCGTGACAGATGCGGCAGAACGTCTTTTTGGTCACGATCATCTTCAGACCCTAATCCGGCCCGAGATGTGGCGCCCGGCCAGTGTCTACACGGTCACGGTTGGGAGGACGAAGCCAATTCGTGCGCCACCATCTGGATGGTTCTCTGCGATTGCTTGGCCGCCATGATCGGTGACGATCTTGGACACGATTGCGAGGCCCAGGCCAGAGCCTGGTTTGTCGCCGGTGCTGTCGGCTCGGTAGAAGCGATCGAAGACCCGCGTGAGATCGGCATCGCCAAGCCCAGGTCCTCGGTCTCGGACCGACAGTTGGCCGTTGTTGACGACAACAGTGATGGGCGTATTGCCTCCGTACTTGGCGGCGTTGTCTAGCAGGTTGCCTATGGCACGCTCGATCGAGGCTGGTTCGACGTGCACCAGGCAAGGCGTGGACTGGAGTTCCACTGGCACCGTGGCTCGCATTTCGAACCTGGCGCAAGCGGATTGAGCAATGTCTGCGAGGTCTGCAATCTCATAGGTTGCCGGGTCTCTGGAGTCGGTGGCCAGCTCGACGATCTCGGTAAACACCGAATTGAGTTCGCGTAGTTGCGCGCTGGCCCGGCTGAGCATCTCTTGGCGGGTGGTTTCGTCGACGTCGTTGGCACGCGCCAAGAAGTCGACGTTTGCTTGCACGCTCGTGAGGGGAGTGCGCATCTCGTGCGCGGCGTTCTCGACCAGCTGATGTTGTTGCTTGCGGCTCGTTCGGAGCGCGCCAAGCATGTCGTCGAAGCCGTTAGCCAGGCGGCCGATCTCGTCGTCGCGGTCGGTGAAGGCAACGGTGGTGTTGAGGTCTTGGGTGGCGGCGACGCTATCTACTGACGAGGTCAGTTGACGCAACGGTTTGGTGACCGAGCGGGCGATCAACCAGCCAATCACTGCGGCAAGGACTGAGAGCACAACAGCGAAGAAGATGGTGCGCGTTCTGATGGAACCAAGGACCGCACTGGTGCTTTCTATGTTGCGCGCCACCTGCAACGCCCCACCGTTGATGAAGGTGGTGTACATGCGGTAGCTCTCGCCGTTGATCTCGACGGTCCGGTAGATGGAGGATCCGGGCATCTCCAATACTGCGAGATCTTCATCTTCAACCGGAAGCTCTATGCCGCTGCCGGTGGCCACAGTGCCGTCGACATCGATCACTTGGACAACAGCGTCGGCATCAACGGCTGTGTTGGGGGCGGACACTTCACCAGACAATGGTGCGTCGGCGTTGGTACGTCCGTCGTCTGGGTTTGGTCGGGTGCCACGTCTGTTGATTCGTTGGGCTGGGCGCTGCCGAATACCCGAGCTGATGTCGTCTGCCCTGCTCTTGAGAAAGCGGTCAACGTCGTTGTTGATTTCGCTCCCGGCGGAGATGATGCTGATGCTGCCAACGACTAAAGCCACAACCGCCACCAGAACGCCAAAGACGAGGGCTAGCCGGCCGCTGATGCCAAGCTTCATTGCGTAGCGCCGTCTTCGGCGCGCAACGCGAAGCCGATACCTCTCACCGTGGAAATCACTCGGGGGTGACCATCGCTCTCGAGTTTTCTGCGCAGGTAGCCCACGTGCACATCGAGCGAACGCGAGCTGCCGTCGAAGTCGTAGCCCCACACCCGTTCGTAGAGGACGCTGCGCTCTAACACGATGCCTTCGTTACGCATCAGCAGGGCCAGGATCTCGAACTCGGTGCGGGTCAGGTTGATAGTTTCGCCGTCGCGCTGGACGAGGTGGCGTCGGGGGTCGAGCGTGATGTTCTGGAAGGTCAAGATGGCGGGGTCTTGGGAATCATCGATCCGCCGCAGGAGGGCTCGGATACGGGCCAGAAGCTCGTCGAGATCAAACGGCTTTGGCAGGTAGTCGTCTGCGCCCGCATCTAGACCAGCCACCCGGTCTCGTACTTCTTCTTTGGCCGTCAGCATCATGACAGGAGTGCGGTCGCCCCGTTCTCGCATGCGACGACAAACGGTGAGGCCATCCACAAAGGGCATCATGACGTCGAGCACGACACAGTCTGGCTCTACCTCACTGAGCGCTTCGAGCGCCGCAGCACCGTCGTTCACTGTGGTGACCTTGTAGCCCTCGTAAGCGAGTATGCGTTGAAGCGCTTGCCGAATATCGGCATCATCTTCGGCAACCAGGATCTTCGACATAGGAACCAACTTAGGCGGCGACATGAGGATGAAAGTGAACTTGGAGTTGCAGCGAACGGCTGCGATGTTCTTCAGGCTCCGAGGCAAGCCGTGATGCCCTTCAGCCATGCGGCACCCTTTAGCCTTGGACCGCCTTTCAGCCATGCGACGTTTTGCCGCAGGCAGGACTCGGTTAGTGAGCCAAAGGCGAATGGCAGCCACGTGGGCACCGCTGGATGGAGGGGAGGTCCAGCAGTGCCCTCGTGGGTGCAGGGCGGTTAGTTGGTCGCTGCGATGTTCACTGCGAGTTTCGGCAAAACCGAAACTCGGTTAGTGAGCCGCCAGGCGAACGGCGCTATGCAGCTCCTTCGTCGCTGGCGTCGATACCACTGATTTTGTCTTCGAGTCGTTCGCTGCGCTCGGCCAACTTCTCGGCGGCTTCTTCGGCGGTGATGTCGCCAGCTTCGACCTTGGCGTCAAGGCGCTCTTGGAAGCGCTCAGTCAGCGTTTCCACAAGCGTGTCGATATCCACACCGTTGGCCTCTGCAACCTCGGCGAGGGTCTGGCCTGCTGCGATTGCCTCGCGCAACTCGTCGCGCTCGATTCCAATGGCTTCAGCTACACCGTTGAGG
>JAUIIS010000008.1 GCA_030431575.1 Acidimicrobiia bacterium
CATCGAGTGTGTAGCTCACTTCGACAGAGACCTCCGAGGTTTGCCCCCAGAGGGACTCGTTTATGCGGAATCGGGCGTCATCTGTTTCGCCGTCTTCAAGCAGGTCGTCTCCGTGCAGGCTGGTGTGTGTCTCGAGGGGGTAGTAGATGTCCATCCCTTCAGGGTCGACGACGCGGACCTGTACGCCTTCTACTCGTGGTGCGAGGCCGGTGAGGGAGATGCCGACCCAGCCGTTGTCGGATTCGGTCACCGCAACCGTGTCGGTCAGCACCTGGAATGGGTCGCCGTTGAAGGGCACCACGGGCACCTTGACCGAAGCTGTTCCGGTAAGGGCTTTGCCATCCTCGGTCCAGGTTGCTGTGAGCTCCAAACCAAGATTGGCTTTGCGTTCGAAACCAGCCGGGACCGTGACGCTGAAGGCCACGTAATCGGTTTCCTTCTTGTCCATGTCATACCCGTTGTAGGGGCCGGAGTGGTCAACCGTGTTGGCGGGATAGGTCACCGACCCATCTTCCAAGGTGGCAGTGAAACGCACGTCATCCACCGAGTTCTTGGCTCGGATGGAAACCGTGAGCCAGGCCGTGTCACCAGACACCACGGCGGCAGTCTTGCCGGTGCGGATCTGGATTGATTTGTTGAGTTTCACCTGTTCGGGTGGGGTTTGCGCTGAGGCTGTAGGCACGAGCAGGGTGGCTGCCAACGCGAATACTGCGACGAGCATCGTGAGTCGCTTCATCATGCTCCGACCTCTTCTTCGGCTTCGTCAACTACTGGGCAGAGCCCATCGACTCCCGCCGCTACCGAGTCTCGAAGCGTTTCGTCGTCTTCGAGCATGTCGGTGAAGATCTTGTGATCTTCTGCACTGACGCCAAAGCGAGCCCTTGTTTCCTCTCGCTTGGCGTCGATCTCGTCGCTGGAAGCGAAGGCAAAGCGGGCCACGTCGCACTGCCATTTCGTTTCGAACTCGACCATGGTCTCGACCGGTGCGGTCAGCTCGGCACCTCCGCACGCGGGGAGCACCAAGGCAAACCCGGCGCCGGCTAGAAGGGCATGGGGGAAACGGCGCATTAGTTGCCTCCTTTGTTGGTCACGAAGAGTTCGTGTTTGACGGTTTCGCGCTGGCCGTTGCGGTCATAAGAGGACTCGAGGATCAGTTGTGCTTCCGATGGGATGGAGTCTTCGACGAAGAAGCGGGCCACATCGGTCTCGCCTTTCACCAGCACGTCGTCGTTCTCGAGGCTGGTGAAGGCATCTCGTGGGTAGACAACGGTGGCATCGTCTGCGTCGATGACCCGCAGTTGGAAGTCGGACAGGATCGGGGCTTGGCCGAGGTAGGACACCGATATCCATCCGTCCACGACAGAGGTCTTCGTCGTGATGACGTTGAGGGCATCGCCGGTGAATGCTGTGGTGGGGACCTTGACGGTCACGTCGGCGACGTGTTCTTCGCCGAGCGCCGTCCATGTCACATGTGCGGTGAGCTTGGTGCCCGAGGTCATATCTTCGGGGACATTGAGTCGAATGGCCGTGTAGTCGCTGGTGCCGAGCGTTAGGTCAGCAGCCACTGAGGGTCCGGAGTATTTCTCGGTGTTGGTTGGGTAGAGCACCTCGATGCCGTCGGTGTCGCGCAGCGTCACTCGTAGGTCCGTGACGTCTGCCAGCGCTCGCCACGTCAGGCTGACCCATGCGGTGTCGCCTGCGACCAGCGTGGGCAATGTGTCGGTCACCAGCTCAAGGCTTGGCTTGTCTGCTGGTTTTGTTGTGGGCTCCGCAGTGGGTTCGGGTGTGACAGTTGGTGCCGGGGTGGCTGTTGGCGCCATGGTTGCGGTCGGTGCCGGGACCGGTGTGGCTGTGGGGGCCGGGGTGGCTGTTGGCGCTGGCGTTGCCGTGGGCTCTGGCGCCGGCTCGGGGAGCACGCCAGCCTTGTCGAGGGCCAGCGTGGTGAGATTGCCCAGGAACACGGGGTCGCCGCTGCGGATGTATCCCTCGTCGCCGAGGATGATTGCGTAGCCTTTGCCAAGCTGACGCCCGACAATGACGGCTCGTCCTTTGCTGTCGGTGGCCAGTACCTCAGAGCCAGAGCCAGAACCGAAATGGCCGTGTCGACCGATGCCCGTCACGCCCTTGATGAAGCCAAACGGTCCGTTTGAGAGCGGATTTTCTGAAGGGAAGTAGGCGTACTCGTCGGTTCGGCCAACGAGGGGCGAACCAAGTTGTTTGGCGGCACCTTGCCAATCGAAGTCGTCGTTGGTGGTGATCACCACGCCGCCGTCTCGTACCCATGACTCGATGTTGGCGAGTTCGTTGCGGCTCCACTGGGATTCGCTGATCCAACCTAGGTAGAGCACATCGATGCCTGCGAGATACCGGGCGTCGACGGTCCTGACGTCGTTGGTGATCGAGATTGTCGGCCCGTCAACGACGCCGTCTGGGCCGAAGTTCTTTTTGCTCAGCAACACCGAACGGTAGGCTGACATGTTGGAGCCCGATGAGATGTTGTACTCGTAGCCGATCTTGCCAGCTCCAAAGACCACGGTGTCGGCCGCATTCGCAGTGCCAGGCGTAACGAGGATGCTGGCGAGTAGCGAAATGAGGAGGAGACGAAACACACTGCGGTGCCTGGTCATGAGTTCTTTCCTTTGTAACTTGGGACGTGGATCCATCGGTCGTTTGGGCAGGGTTTGACCCCGTTGGGGACTGGCACCCAGGCTTTTGGGGTCCGTGGCCTAGGTCGTTGGACCTGGTTTGCTTCAGAGCTGGACGGATTCGCCCGAATCAATGCAGCTGGCGGTTTGGTCGGCGACTGCTTGGCGCAGGGTTGCGTCGTTGCTGAGTTGGTCTTGGAACGCGGCATAGCTTTCGTCGGTCACGCCGAATTGGGCCCGGCGTTCGGTACGCAGGGCGTCGATGTCGCTGAGGTCGCTGACTGCATATCGGGCCAGGTCGCACTGCCAGATGGCCTCGAACTCCACCATCTTCTTCAGCTCTTGGTCTAGGAAGCCGAGATCCGGGGGTGGTGCAGGAGCTTCTTGGTTGGTGAAGTCCTCCACACTGGATGCACTCTTGCTCTCGACGGTGTCGCTTGCAGGGTTGGTGCCGTTGTCTTGGGTGACTGCTTCAGTTTGGTCGGTACTGACTGCTTCAGTACTTGTCGAACCGCTGGCGCACCCGCCGAGGATCGCTGCTGACAAAGCGGCTACGGCCAGTGTTCGTTGGATGATTGGGGAGCGGGACATGAAGTCTCCTTGGTGACTGGATAGGGGGTTCTTTGCGGGGATGTGAGTCATGCTGTGGCCGTGCGTTCGGTAAAGCCGCGGCGTTCCTGGGCCCCCCATTCGGTGCGTCCCTGGAGGAAGAGGCGTAGGCCCCAAAGCCGCCACACAATGGTCATGGGCCTAAAGATCAGTTGCTCGAACAACACGTGACCAACCATGCGTAGGCGGTCTCTGGTGTGGCGGTAGGTGCCGAAAGCGAGGTCGTCGAGGAGGAGAACGAGCAGCGAGGCGCCGATACCTACGAGGTAGACGAGCGCCACGGGCAGCAAGGACTCCCAGCCAATGACCCCCCATGCAAGTGCGATGGCGATGGCGACGATGCCACAGGCCTCGATGATCGGGGCGAGCGCTTCGACAACGACGAAGTAGGGCAGGGCAAGCATGCCTGCTGAGCCGTACTTGGGCCGGCCGATCATGGCCCGGTGCCGAGACAAAACGTCGAGCAGGCCCCGGAACCATCGGTTGCGTTGCCTGGCCAGGGTCCGTAGCGACGTGGGTGCCTCGGTGTAGGCCACGGGGTCAGGCGTGAACTCGACGCGAGCGATCTTGCCCGTCTCGTAGCCGTGGCGCCGCAACCGGACAATGAGTTCCATGTCTTCGCCGATGGACTCGTGTTCGTATCCACCGACATCAAGCAGCGATGACCGACGAAACAGCCCGAAAGCTCCGCTGATGATCAAGTTGCCACCCAGGGGGCCCCATGCAATTCGGCCGACGAGAAAGCTCCGTGCGTATTCTGCAGCCTGAGCACCGACCAGAAGCGAGCGCGGGGCGTGGAGTTCGCTGACTTGCCCGTTCTTCCACGACGCGTCGTTGGCGAGCCTGATGGTTCCGCCCACGGCTACGGTTTCGTCGCTTGACAGGAAGGGCGAGACCAACTGTTGAAGTGCATCGGTGGCTACCAGGGTGTCTGCGTCGATGGCACACACCAAGTCACCGGACGCCACGTTGAGTGCAGTGTTGAGTGCGTCGGCCTTGCCGCCGTTGTGCTTGTCTACGACGATGAGGCGGGCATCCTCGGGGCTTCGATAGATCTCGGTGACGCGCTCGGTCGCTACAACGTGGCGATACACCGGACCCACCGGCGACAGTGCGAACCCCTCAACCAGCACATCAAGGGTGTCGTCGCTCGAGCCATCATTGACCACAACGATCTCCAGGTTCGGGTAGGTCAACGCCATGAGCCCGTTGACCGAATCCAAGATGCTGACTGATTCGTTGTAAGCGGGGACCAAGACGGTGATCTTTGGTGCAAGCGGCGACGAGAGCATGCGGCGCCAAAGCTGATGGCGGTCTCGGCTGCGAATGCGGCGGAGTTCCAGAGCGGCGCTGGCGTACAGCGCTAGTTGGCTGAGTGTCGAGACAACAACAATGCCAAACAGCAGCCAGAGCATCACGTCGAAGAACACGCTCATGCTGCAGCCTCCACACGCGTTCGGTGCTGGTTGCTCGTGGTGCGGTAGCGGGCTTCGGCGGTGGCCAAGACTTGTTGGGCCATGTCTGCGGCATAGGCGTCGTTGTCGTTGGCATAGACGCGCAGCGTCATCGTTCCCGCTGGCCCCATCTTTGTTAATGCCAAACCTGCGGCGCGCCGCACCTCCCACGATGGGTCTCGCAAAAGGCGGCCAACGTCGGCAGCCATGATCTCGGCGCCTCTGGACCCAACGGTGGTTGCTGCTGTTGCCCGCACTAGTGGCGCCTCGTCGTTGAGGAGCTCGCGAAAGATCTCGGGCTCAAACAGCCAAGGGCCAAGCCCGCGTGTGGCGATCGCTCGCTCACGGGGGTCGGTTGCTTTGGTGTGCTTTGCGATGGCTTGCGTGAGGCGCGGGTCAGGAAAGTTCGCGGCGATCTCGAGGGCGTAGGCGGTGCCCACACTGTGCGGCTGACCTAAGTAGGCGCGCACAGCATCAACCACCCTGGTGTCGCCTTTGAGGAGCGCTTGTTGTGCTGCAAACCGGACCGCTTCAGATTCATCGTGGAGCATAGAAGTCAACGTCGGTGCAAGTTCGCTGGCATCGTCTTGTTCTAGAGACTCCGCGGCCCGTGCCCGCACAAGCGCCCGCTTGTCGCTCAAGAGCAACCACCGGCCAGGGTCGCCAGGGGGCAGGAGGCTGGCCAGAGCCGCACCTTGGGCTCGCCGGCGCCAACTGCGGCTGTTGAGCCGACGTCGGATGTCGCGTGTCAACCCAGCGGTGCTGACAAGTTGACGGAGCCGCTCATCAGCATCGCCTCCGAGATCGGTGGCTAGGCGTTGCACGAGGTCAAAGACGGCGCCGTGGGGCATGTCTGCGAGTCGTCCCGCAGCCTCTGCTGCCTGGACCTCGGACTGGAACATGACCGTGGCCAGGTCTGTTTCGATGCGGTCGCGGCGCGCCTCGCGTCGGTGTCGCAACATATCGTTGACAACGCCCGCGGTGAGATAGCCGGCGGCCACCACACCCACAAGGATGAGCACGGTGGACAGCTCGACCAGAGGTAGCGCGGGGGGAGTCACCGTTCGTTCTCCAACAGCCTGTGGACCCGGTGCATCAGCAGCGTTGCCGAGAATGGCTTGCGGATAACATCGGAAATGCCTAGCTCGAGCGCAACCTTCAGGTCGGACTCTGATGACCGCGAGGTCATAAGCAGCACATTGAGCTGGGCCATCACACCCGAAGCTCTCAGCTGACGCAACATGGACAGTCCATCGATACCGGGGGCGTCGAGGTCGAGCAGGAGTAGTTTAGGGATCGAGGCGTCGGTGCCGTTGACGAGCGTTGCCAGGGCTTGTCGCCCATCATTCTCGTGCACCGCGCGCAAGCCTGCGTTGGCGAGACCAGCGGTCAGTACTTTGCCGAGCACAGGGTCGGCATCCACGACCATCGCGTCTGGCGCGTTTTCTTCTGCAGGGCGCCACGTGGTGCTGGCCACTGAAGGACCCTGGTGGCGATATGCGAGGTCTGCAGCGCTGTCGGCCGCTGCAGCCAGCTCGTCGCCCGAGCGTCCGTCGGTCGGGAACATTGATACCCCAACTCGGGCTGCACCGTCTTCTAGGTCGAGCCGCCCCATGAGCGACCGCATGCGGTTGGTTGCTACCGAGCGCGAAACCTTGTCGAGGGCAATCACCAGGTCATCTGTGCGACGTATACCAATAATGTCGCCGCGACGGAACTCGTGGGCTAGCAAGCGCTTGATGCGGGTGAGCTCGTCGTCGCTGATTGCTCCGTTGGGACGAATGGTGGCTACTGCCACGTGACTGCCGCTGCGGTGTGCCGCCACAAGGGTGCGATCGATCAGGACGCGTGCGGCTTCCCAGCTCAGAACCGAGGTTGTTGATGTGTCTTGTTCGGCTGCGTCTGCGGCTGCTTTTGCCAGCAGCGAGTGCAGCCGCGTGGTCAACGCATCGTCTACCTCCTCGACGGCAAAGATGTCGAGGCGCGTGGCTTGGAGCCACTGTGACCGGTCGTGACGGTGCTGCCAGATGATGGGTGTACGCCGAAGTGCAGGTGTGGCACGAATAAGCCGTGACAGCTCGAACACCACCTTGGCGGCGACGTTAGGGCCAAAGACAACTGCGCACTGTTGGCTCTTGAGAACAGACTGCAGCTCTTCGGGGCCAGGGACCTTGGTGATGTCGAATCCATGCGTTGCAAGTTTGGCTGCCGCTTCTGGTGCGTTGCCGCAAATGAATGCGGTGAGCTGTGCCTCTTTGGTGATGACGGCTCGTTTGAGCTCGGCCGCGACTACGTCGGGGGCGGTGCCCAACGGCAACATCGTTGTGCTGTAAGAAGCCAGCGTGCGCAGCGTGCTGGAGTCTTCGCTGGTGAACAGCATGACTACAGGCGCAGTCCACTCTTCACCGATGGCGCGCAGTAGCGTCTCGTCAGCGTCGGCCAGGTCGCCTTCGATGGCGACAACAATGGCGCACGGCTCTCCGGGGCATTCTGGGAGCGTGTTCGGGCTGTGGACCACGAGGTGGCCGCGGGTTTGAATGATCCAGCAGGCGGCGTCCAAG
This sequence comes from Acidimicrobiia bacterium, assembly GCA_030431575.1. Lineage (GTDB taxonomy): Bacteria > Actinomycetota > Acidimicrobiia > Acidimicrobiales > UBA8592 > JAUIIS01. Next base: position 7,270 of record JAUIIS010000008.1, read on the forward strand.
GCTGGACTTGGAGGGCCAATCACCACCACAGGGTCGGCGATGGCATCAAGTGACTCGTGTTGCGCGATTGCGCTTGTAAGCAGTGTTCGGAGATCTTCGGTGATCCCTGCGAGGTGGACGGCAAGGGTCGCGTCTGCTTCGTGGTGATTGTTGGCAACGGTCTTGGTTATTTGGCGCGCAAGCTGAGCGAGGTTTGGGAGTTCCAGCTGGCCAAACAGAACAGCAAGATGTTGAGCGGCTTCGGACGCGGCACTCGACTCTGCGTCCGTGAGGGCACGGTCGAAGAGGTAGTGGGCGCAGAGCTCCACTTCGGCGAGTGCGCCCTCCGCATGTTCGCGGATTCGTCCCCAGATTCTCGAGGTCAGAAGCGGGTCCGCTTCGGTACTCGACTGGTTAACTGTATGGCTGTTTTTGGTTGGGACGAGTTCCGCCGTTGCCGTGGCGTCGCTCATGGCCAAGCAATCGGCATACAGCCTGCATTGTTGAGCCGTTTGAACCAAAACTGGCATGAGGTATGGCACATCACCGGACGGCAACCCAGCGGTGGGCTCGAACGGGCTAGATACTGCGGTCGCAGTAGCCTGATGCAATGCCGGTAAGCGACGAACCAGTGCGAGCGCCTGGGAATCGTCGTGGGTTGGTAGCAACCGCAGTTGTCTTCGGGGTAGCGGCGCTTTGGTTTGGGAGCGGGTTGGCGGCAGGGCCGGATCGCCAAACCCAGGCGTTGCCAACGCCGGCACCCACGCCCACAGCGGTCAGCAATGACCCGGCATTTGTCGTCCGTACGCCAGTCCCTACACCGACGCCTACGCCAACCCCGCTTCGGGCGCCTCAGATCAGTCGGCAAGACCGCGAAGCATCGGTGGCTTGGGCAGTCCTGGGTCTAGCTGGAGATGATGTCCGCGTCGCCTATGAGAGCACCAGCGGCATGACCGTGCTGGTTGCCGAAGAAGAGGACGTGGGTCTGGTGGTGCAAAGGGTGGCCTTGTTCGACGAACCCGTTCAGCTCAGCCGCCAGGCCCGGAGCTTCGGTTTTGGCGCCGCCGACCTTGGGGCGCTAACCAGGCAAGAGACGGGCGCGGTAGTGGCTACGACTACGGACCCCACTCGCCTTGTGGTAGTCAGCCCAAATGACGCCGTCTTGACCACAGCGAGTGCGACCGAACCGGGCACTATCGTGGCATCGGTGCCCGAAGGCGCGGTGGCCGTGGCCCTCGACGGCTGGGGGATTGCGTTCGACGACGACCAACGGACAACGATTATTGGGCTCGAAGGGGCCACCGATGTTGCTGGCCTGGTTCTGGATGCCATTGATAACAGCCTGCTGGTTTCGCCCTGCGCCGGGTGCGCGCACCTCATAGCTGGTCGCGAGGGAACAGCCACTGAGGTTCTTGCCCCGGACGGTTGGGTGCTGCCCGACGCGCGCTACCAACTGTCGCCCAGCCTGAAGCACATTGTTCGAATCCTCCCCGATGGATCGGCCAGCATGCTTGAAATCGCCACTGGTACGACGTTCTGGGTGGCAGACAAGGGTCTGGGCGTGGGGGCTTGGGATCCCGCTGGACGCTTCCTCGCGTGGCTAGACACAACAGACCGTCAGCCAGCGCTCAAGCTCATGCTTGTTGACCCGAACAATTGGATCACCGTTGCCCTAGAAGACATCGCGGCCCCGCCACCTCGTGGACACGATGCTGAGATTGTTGTGCTTGGCCGTGGCCGCTAAGGGTGAGCCAGTCGTCGGCCGAACCTAACGCGGCGGGGTCAGGGGTCGGGGACCAGGGTCTACCTGGTCGGGGTCGGCGCCATCGGCGGCCTCGATCTCTTCTCGGGTGATGCCGAGCAAGAACAGCACCGCGTCCAGGTATGGGACCCGCAAGGCGGTGTCGGCCGCCGCGGCAACAACTGACTTTGCGTTAAAGGCAATGCCAAGGCCCGCGGCATCCAACATGTCGAGATCGTTCGCTCCGTCGCCAACGGCCACGGTTTGTTCGATGGGGATCCCCTCGTACGCAGCGACGTCGCGTAGAAACTCGGCCTTGGTGGCCCGGTCGACCACTGGCCCAATAAGGCGACCGGTGAGGCGACCATCTTTGACCTCAAGCTCATTGGCCTTGCCATAGGCGATGCCGAGTTCGTTCCTGAGGCGTTCGGTGAACACGGTGAAACCACCGCTGACCGTGGCCGTGATGTAGCCGAGGCGGTGAAGGGTCCGGATGAAGGTTCGGGCCCCTGGGGTTAATGTCATGGCCCGACGTGCCCGCTCGACAGCCAGCTCATCGAGGCCCGCTAGGAGAGCTACCCGTTCGTGCAAGCTCTCGGCAAAATCCAGCTCGCCAGCCATCGCCCGGGCGGTAATGGCCGAGACTTTGTCGAGCTGACCAGCCTGTTCGGCCAACAAGTCGATGACCTCATCCTGGATAAGGGTATTGTCGACGTCGAGCACGACCAGACGTTTTGCTCGCCGAGAAAGACCTTGCTTTTGAATAGCGACGTCCATGCCTGGGTGGGTTGCCGCGGCCTGGAGCAGATTGTGGCGGATGGCGCCAGCGTCACCGTCAGTGATGATGAGCTCGTAGCTCATTACGGGGTAGCGGCTGAGCCTGACAATGCGGTCGATGTTTCCCCGACCCGCGGCTATCGCGTCCGCCGCGGCCTTGATTTCAAGCGGCGACAACTCGGGGCCAACAATGGTGACCACATGGGGACTGCGGTATTGGGTTGGTTCGTCCTCGACATCCTGTAGCTCCACGTCGAGGTCGCGCTTGTACCCAAACAGCAGCAAGTCTTTGAGGACCTCGTCGCCAGGTGGAACCTCGATGAGGACATCGAGGGTTAGGCGGCGCCGCACTACCACTTGCTCGATGTCGGCAACAATGGCGTCAATGCCATCGAGGACACCAAAGAGTTCGGCCGAGATGCCTGGCTTGTCCGGGCCGCTGACGCGAACAAGCACTGTTCGTAGGTCGCTCACCGTTTCAGGATAGGTAGGCGAGCTTGCTACAAGGCAGGATCAACGCAGTTTTCGAACCCGCCGCCGCCCGAGTCGAAGGTGTCGACAAACTCGGGCAGGTATCCCGACCCTTTGTGGCTCGACCGATACCAGCGGTCTATGCCCTTTGCCATGGCTTCGGCTTCGGCATCCTTCACGTCGTCGCGGGCCAGTAACCGGGCTTCAGCCGCGTTGGAGAGCCACAAGAACTCGGTGATGATCGAGGTGACCTCTGGTGTGCGTCGATGGATGCCGTAGAAGTCGGTGCCTCGTGCGTTCAACCGAGTGCTGACGCCGTCTTTTGAGTTGCCCACCCATGCCGTCGGGAATTCCGAGGCCGCTGCAAAGAGTTCCTCATAGAGAATGCCACTGGCCCGGCGGGCCTCAGGGTCGTCGTGCTGGTAGTAAACCTGCGTACCTGGGTAGTTCTGGCGGCCGGTCGCGCCGCCGTTGTGATGGAGCGACAAGAACAGATCGGGCTTGAGTGCGTTGGCTAACGCCGCCCGAGTGGGGATGGGAAGCCTCACGTCGGTGGTGCGCGTGAGCTGCACACTGTAGCCACGCCCCTCGAGCGCCTTGGCCGCTCGCTTCGCCACATCGAGGTTGAGCGCCTTCTCGCCAAGGCCATTGGGGCCAACCGACGCCACCTCAGAACCACCGTGGCCAGGATCGATCAGGATTTGCGTAGTCCGGACACGTTGGCCATCGGCAACCGTGGCCTTGTTCCCGCATGGCGTAACCACGCGATACCCGTTGGCCCGGACAGCAACAATCTCGACCATGACCCCCTTGGGGGTGATGAGCACGCCCAGCCAGTCTTGCGGCGCGGCCCGGTCGCAACCGAGTAGATCGCTTTCGGGTCCTATGAAGACGCAAATCTCGCTGGTTTGGTCGGCAGGAACGGTGATGGTTGCCGCAAACGCCCGGCCCGCTTGGCCGTACGCTGCTTCGATGTCGATGCGCTCGGCGGGGCTTGTGCCCGTAGCGACTTCTTGGCCATTGACATGGATGGCGTAGTTGTCGATGGCCGGGTTAGCGAGATGCACAAACCAACCTGAAATCGCAACCGATGTTCCTTCCGGCGTGCCGAGCTCGATCTCGCCCGCTGCAGCTGTTGCCGGAGCGACTTTGGGGTCGTTGGGGAGGTGTTGTGGCGCTGCTGCGAAACCCTCTGTGTCAATCCGGACCCCACGGTGGTCCGGGATCGCCAAGACGGCACCGAGCAGCGCAAGAATGGGCAAAACACCACGAAATACACGGGTCAGCGAGGGAGGCATCGGGCGCAACGGTAACACCCATGTGGCCTGGGGTTATGGCACGCTGTTACCGTCCGGAAACATGATTGCAACACCAAACATGGCCGCAATCTTGCATTCACGGGAGGTTTCACTATGGTAAGCGGCCATTCATGTGATGTTCGTTTCGGAACAAACGTTCCAGACCAATCTCACACATGAGGGAGGAAACCAAATGCATAACAGCAAGCTTTTGAAGCTGCTCGCAGTACTTCTCGCGTTCGTCATGATCGCGGCTGCGTGTGGTGACGATGACGACGAGGGCTCAACAGACGCCGAAACCGAGACGCCCGATGAGGGCGGATCCGATGGCGAAGGTGACGACGATACTGTCGAACTCACCCAATCGGGCGGCACCTTGGCCAAGGTCCAAGACGCTGGCACGCTGCAGTGTGGCGGTAACGACACGTTGCCCGGCTTTGGCATCGTCGATGCCGACGGCGCCTTCAGCGGTTTCGACATCGACTTCTGCGCCGTTGTGGCCGCAGCAGTCCTTGGCGACTCGACCGCAGTCGAAGTCACCCCACTTGTTGCCGCACAGCGATTCCCAACGCTTCAGTCTGGTGAGATCGACATCTTGATCCGCAACACCACCTGGACCGCCAGCCGTGACGGTGCTGAGCAAGCAAACTTCTTGCACACCACCTTCTACGACGGCCAAGGCTTCATGGTTGCCGCCGACAGTGGGATCGCGTCACTTGACGACGTCGCCGACGCCTCCATCTGTGTGCTCACAGGCACGACCACCTTGTTGAACCTCAACGCTGTGCTCGGCGACCTCGGCATTCCATTCACCGCCGTGGAGTTCGAGTCCAACGACGAACTCAACCCAGCCTTCCAGGCTGGCCAGTGCGAGGTTTGGACCTCAGATGCTTCCCAGCTGGCGTCATTTGCCGCCAACATGGACATCGAGACCAGCATTCTTCCTGAGATCATCTCAAAGGAGCCACTGGGTCCTGTTGTTGCCGACGGCGACACCGAATGGGCACAGGTTGTCAACTGGGCCGTCATGGCCACAGTCCAGGCCTGGGAATGGGGCATCGACTCCACCAACGTCGACGACTTCTTGACCAGCGAAGACTCCAACATCTTGCGCTTCTTGGGCGAGCCCATCGAAGACGATGATGGCAACTCCGTGGTAGCCGAAGTGGGCTTGGGTCTCGACCCCAAGTTTGCATACAACATCATTAGCCAGGTAGGTAACTACCAAGAGATCTTCGAGAAGAACCTCGGCCCCATCGGCCTTGCTCTCGAAGGTTCACCAAACGACCTGTGGACCAACGGTGGCCTGCAGTACGTGCCGCCGTTCCGCTAAGCGAACCGGTCATGTGAAGTAACGGATGAAAGAGGCGGGTGGACACCGTCCACCCGCCTCTTCTACCGTGTCGTTCCCACAAGTGGGGGGGGAACCGAACCACTTGTATTTCCGGTGCCCGGCCTGACCTGGGCATCACACAGCTAAACAACCATGGGGGTTGAGATGATCACTGCATTGCTGTGGCTATTGGCCATCGCAGCGGTGGGAACCGTTATCTACGTCGTCGGCCGGCTGCTCTGGGACATCTTCCAGCTCATTGCCGAACGCCGTCGAGGTGCCGAAGACGCCGAACTTCCGCCGTTGTGGCGCGATGTCAAAGTCATTGGCATCGGTGCGCAGATAGCAGCATTGGTGCTGATCGGTCTCATCGGCAGCTACCTGTGGGGCAACTTCACCGACCGCGCCGACCAGATCGGGTTGGACCTGTCGTTCGATTTCTTGGACCAACCCGGCGGTATCACCATCGCCGACAACCCGCTCTCAGCAAACGACACCGTGGCCGAGGCCATAACCGCAGGATTCTTCAACACTATCCGGATCATCTTGTTGGGCATCCCTGCTGCGGTCATATTGGGCACGTTGGTCGGTGTGGCCCGGCTTTCGAATAACTGGGTGCTCCGCAAGCTTGCAACGGGCTTCGTAGAGTTCATCCGAAACACTCCGCCACTGGTGGTCATCATCTTTGTATGGCGAGTGGTCTTCTTAGAAGGCTTTCCCCGGGCTCAAGAAGCCTGGAAGCCGCTGGGCGAGTGGTTCATCTTCAACAACTCCCGGTTTGCATTTCCTTCGCTCGAGGGCCAAGACAACTTTGGGGCCTTCCAAGTTGTGGTGCTGGTTGGCCTAGCCGCTGCTGCCGGAGTCGGCTACTGGCGAACCCAGGTCTTCAACAACACAGGCACCCCACACCGAAGGGTCCTATGGGGACTCGGCACGCTGGTGAGTATCTGCCTGCTTGGCTACATCGCTCTGGGCGGTCCAGTGGCTATGTCCAAACCCATGCTCGACGAAGCAGGCCGCGTCTACACCGGCGGCGTCCGCATGCAGATGCCCTACGCCGCACTGACATTCGCGCTGATTCTCTATACCTCTTCGCACATCGCTGAGATCGTGCGCGGCTCGATTCTGGCGGTCCACAAGGGCCAGGTCGAAGCCGCCAACGCTTTGGCGTTGTCGGGCTTCCAGCGGTACCGCTTCGTGGTCCTACCACAAGCAATGCGGGTGGCTTTCCCGCCGCTTATCAACCAGTTTCTGAACTTCTCCAAGAACAGTTCGTTGGCGATCGCGATCGGCTTCGCCGAGACGACGTCGATCATCAACAACCTGTTCGGTCAGTCCCAGCCCGCACCGCAGCTGCTGTTGATCCTGATGCTTTTGTACTTGGCGCTGTCGCTGGTGTTGTCGCTTATCGGCAACGTAATCAATAGCCGTCTACAGATCGTGGGGCGCTGAGATGTCGAACTCAGGATTGTCGGCTGGCGACGCCCAGCTCATGAATGCCGTGGCCGAGGCCGAGGCCGAATCAGCCCGGCACGGCCAGGACCTGACCCCAGGGCAGTGGGCCAAGAAGAACCTCTTCGATGGGGTCTTGAACTCCATCTTCACGCTGGTGTTCGGCTCGATTGCCTTGGTCACTATTTGGTTTGGCGCTCGGTGGTTCATTGATTCCGACTGGGAGATCGTGCGGGCGAACCTACGACTCTTCATGGTCGGCCAGTTCCCAAGAGACGACCTCTTCCGGTTGTGGGTGTCTGGCTACATCGTGGTGTTCATGGGCGGCTTCGTGGCTGGCGCTATGGCCCACAACGCTCAGGACCTCGCAGATATGCAAGGGGTCGAGTACGAGCGGGCTACCTGGGGGTCGCTGCTTCGGCGCTTCTGGACGATTATCGCCATCATCATCTTCTTTGTCAGCTTTGCTCGGACTGCGCTTCCCTATATCGGCGTCGCAGGCGGCATGGTCCTGGCGGTTGGATCTCGAGAACTCGGCTGGCGTGCCCCGGCCGCCGTCCGTGCTCGATCGGTCTACATCGGCGCCGCACTGTTCATCATCTCCATGATGGTTCTGGCCGGGACGTCCCGGTTGGGTGGGTTCGCCCTGGGTGCGGTGGCGTTGGCGTGGGTTGCCAGCGAGACGGGTAAGCGCGACCTTCCCGGAGGTGGAGCAGGGATGGTCCAGCGCTGGGCTCCAGCAATCCTCGTCGCGGTCGTCGTCTTTGTCGTGACCGTGTTGCTTCCCTATGACGGATACGGCTGGGAGGACTGGGGCGGTCTCCATATCACCCTGTTCACCACGGTCTTTGGCATTGGCATGGGCATGCCTATTGGTATCTTGTTGGCACTTGGGCGCCGCTCGGATCTCCCGGTGCTGAAGACTGCTTCGGTCATCTTCATCGAGTTCATTCGTGGCGTCCCGCTGATCTCGTTGCTGTTGTTCTCGAACCTCATGCTGCCGTTGTTCTTGCCGGGTGACCGTCCGGCCGACCTCACGCTGGCCGTTATCGTGATCACCGGTTTCAGTGCCGCCTACATCGCTGAGATTGTCCGTGGCGGCTTGCAGGCTGTACCTAAGGGCCAAACCGAGGCCGCTCAGGCCTCGGGTATGTCGGCAGGTGCGGTTCAGCGGCTAATCGTGCTTCCTCAGGCGCTCCGTGCGGTCATACCCGCCATGGTTGGGCAGTTCATCTCGTTATTCAAAGACACCTCGCTGCTGTCCATCATTGGCATTCTCGAATTCCTGCGAGTAAGCGACGTCGCCAACGCGCAACCTGACTTCGTGGGTAAGGGATTGGCGCCAGTCACCTATGTCTTTGTCGCCCTTGGCTACGCGGCCTTTGCATATACGTTGTCTAAAGAGAGCCGCCGGCTCGAAACCAGATTGGGAGTTGGAGTTCGATGAACGACATCATCGTCAACGCAGATGCCACCGAAGTAGGTGGCACCGGAAACGTCATGATCGACGTCACCAACGTCGACAAGTACTTTGGCGACTTCCAGGCGCTCCATGGCATCAACATGAAGGTCGGCGAGCAAGAAGTGGTGGTCGTTATTGGGCCCTCGGGCTCTGGCAAGTCCACACTCATTCGCTGCATCAACCGTCTCGAACGCCACGACCGCGGCAGCATCGTGGTCGATGGTGTGGAGCTGTCCGACGACATTCGCAACATCCAGGAGATCCGGCGCGAAACCGGCATGGTCTTCCAGAGCTTCAACTTGTTCCCGCATCTGTCCGTGCTCGAGAACATCACGTTGGCGCCACGCAATGTTCGCAACGTGCCCAAAGCTGAGGCAGAGGCCACGGCTATGGAGTTGCTAGAACGCGTCAAGATCCCCGATCAAGCCCGCAAGTTCCCTGGGCAGCTTTCCGGTGGTCAGCAACAGCGTGTGGCCATCGCTCGATCCTTGGCCATGAAGCCAAAGGTCTTGCTCTTTGACGAGCCCACTTCAGCGCTCGACCCGGAAATGATCAAAGAAGTGCTCGACACTATGAAGGATCTGGCCAACGAAGGCATGACGATGATCTGTGTCACCCACGAAATGGGCTTTGCTCGAGAGGTGGCCGACCGCGTAGTGTTCATGGCTGACGGCGAAATTGTCGAAGTGGGTACCCCAGAGCACTTTTTCACGAACCCTCAGGAGGAGCGCACCCAGCTCTTCTTGTCCCAAATCCTCTAGTCCATAGTGTTGTAGCTGCCTGGGCCTTACCTGGGCACAAAGAACGCCTCTTGCAAGGACCTGCGTCGAGACCTGCCACGGTCGACTCGGCGCAGGTTCTTGTGGTTTTGGCGCATGTTGACCCCGTTGCCGTGGGCTAGCCGAACAGGGTGTGGACTTCGGTGCGTTGGGCGTCGGGGTTGGCGGCGACGTTGGTTGAGTTGGCGGCACCGCCGAAGTCGTTGAGGCCCAATGCTTCGCGGTCTGCGGCCGATACGGCGAACATGCCTTCGTCGAGTTGAATGCCAGTGCCATCGGCAACCCGAACGAGACCGTTGAACGCAGCGATGGTTGCGCCGGCCTCTTGGGTGGCGGCCTCGCCGATTTCGTTGACCAACCGCAGGCGGGTGGCCTCGATACGCGAGGCAGCCTCAGGAGTGACGCTTGGTTGGCCACAAGATGCGGACTGCACCGCGTTGGTAAAGGCAAGCAGAGCCGCGCTGGCCGGCACACCCAGGTCTGCCTCGAAGTTGGAGTCGACGGCCGCAGCCAGGTCGACGGTGAGGTTTGCTAGTTCGCTGCTCGCACGGAGCAGCGTGGTGTGCGAAGACGTTCAATAGAAACACTCGTTGAGCGCTGTGGTTCTGGTGGCGACGAGCTCAGTTTGAGGGCGAGTCAGCGCCTGGTCCCATGCCAGATTCATGAACTCGGGTCCGCGTGAATAGTGGCTGGTTACCAGCGAACGCCACGTGGCGTTCGTGACGGGCACCATGCTGAGCGTTCGGCTGACGTTTGCCAGTGTCTTATCGGTGCTTTGGCTGACCCACGCCCCGATATCGCCGATGTCTTTTGGGCGCTCGCGTGCGGGATCTCCTGGGACAGGTTCAGGGATGGCCACGGTCTGGAGACCCATGGCGAGGCGATACCTGTCGATCACCATCGCAATGGCAACCACCCCCACCAGTTCGGTGTAGGTCTCCTCGCCGAGTGCTGCGATCTGAATGTCGGCCCAGGTGCGCGTCAGGCGACCGGGGTCCGAGGCGACGCGATGCACAACTTCGACCGCGGCTGCCGAAAGCTCAGCAGTTGCGGGATGGTCGCCAACAACCGCGTAGGGCGACAACGCCGCCTTACGTTCGAGATCAAGCGGGTTTGTCGCGGCTTGCCGCGCCTGGTCCCAGGCGTCGCAGCGCTGCGCCGCGGTGAGCCAGTCGCCTGGCGCAGCTAAGCGCTCGACAGCGGCGAGTTGGTCGGCATCAATCGCATTCATGGCACAGACCTTAGTGCCGCGTAGACAACCGTGACTTGGCTGCTGGCGTGAAGCGTTGCCCAGTGGGTAGTTGTTAGCTCGCTGCCTGCAGCGCCGTTCGGCTCAGTCCCAGAAACGGAGTTTGGCCCACAGGCGCCGCAGTGGTCCCGCTGCCTCGCGCAGCTTGGCGCGGCCCGATGCCGAAAGTGGCCCTTGAAGCTGGCCGAGTTTGGCAGAAAGCGACGGGGAGAACGCGTCGAGCCGCTCGCGTTCGGCTTCGGACAAGGTAAGCGCCGCCGCGGCCACATTCTCACGGAGGTGGCTAAGCGATGAGGTGCCCGGGATGGGCAACATAACGGGGGAGCGACCCAACAGCCACGCCAGGGCCGCTTGTGCTGCAGTTGCATCGTGGGCGGCGCCAACCTCGGTAAGGGCCGGTGTGCCTTTGGCATACCCGAAGCCTTTGAGCGGGAAGTAGGGGAGGAACGCCAACCTGTCGCCTTCGCATGCTCGCAGGACATCTTCGTTGTGGCGATCGTGAAGGTTGTACGGGTTTTGCACCGACACAATGTCCACAATCTCCTGGGCCTCTCGCAGCTGTGCCAAGTCGACGTTCGACAAGCCCACAAAGCGGACTTTGCCTTCGGTTTGGAGGTCGGCCAGCGCGCCCACCGATTCGGCAAAGGGGACATCGGGGTCGGGTCTGTGGAGCTGGTAGAGCGGCAACGCATCTACGCCTAGGCGACCAATGCTCGCTTCGGCTGCTGCTTTGAGGTGTTCTGGCCGCCCATTTGGCTCCCAAGAGCCATCGGGTAAGCGAACCAGACCGCCCTTGGTTGCGAGGACGAGGTCGTCTGTGTAGGGGAACAGCGCCTCTGCGATGAGGTCCTCGTTGACGAACGGCCCGTAGGCGTCGGCGGTGTCGATGAAGTTGACACCCATATCGACGACCGTACGGAGCACGTCGATAGCGCCGTCGCGATCGGTCGGCGGACCCACCACGCCAGGTCCACAGAGTTGCATGGCCCCGTAGCCCAACCGCCGCACATTGGCCTCGCCGCCTATCAGGATTGTTCCTGCCGTGGCGTCAGTTAGCTGCGGTTGGTCCATCCAACGGTTGTATCAGCCCAACGCTCAGATCCGGCGACTATCGCGATGTCGCTTTGAGCGGTGGTCCCTGGGCGTCTTGCCCAGATCGGCTGCGCCGCTGTCCAACCGGGAACCGGTTTTCAGAAATGGTATGGTGTCGTACAATCTGGATACACGCCACCGCATGTGTGTGGTGTTACGACCCCCGCACCTCAAGAGGCAGGTAGCTATGAGCGCCCTCACCGCAGAAGAAGTCGAAGCCGAAGCTGGCGCATGGATTGACGCCAACTGGGATCCAGAACTCACCGTTGGTGAGTGGTGGCAAATGCTGGCCGACGAACGCTACGCGCACCCTATGCTCCCCGAAGAAGCTGGCGGCCGCGGCTGGTCTCGAGATCTTGCCCAAGCCGTTCTCCGGGCCTTGGCCTCGCGCGATGCGTTGGGCCCTCCAACGGGTCTGGGCATGATGCTTGCTGCTCCGACCATTGCCGCGCACGGTACGCCAGAACAGATCGAGCGCTACGTCAAGCCGATCATCAATGGCCAACAGGCTTGGTGTCAGCTGTTCTCAGAGCCAGGCGCCGGGTCCGACCTGGCCGGCCTCCAAGCACGAGCCGAACAAGATGGCGAAGAGTGGATCGTCAATGGCCAAAAGGTGTGGACCTCTGGCGGTCAGGTAGCCGACATGGGCATGCTCATTGCTCGCACCGACCCCGACCTGCCCAAGCATCAAGGCATCACCTACTTCGCCTGCGAGATGCACCAACCCGGTGTTGACGTTCGTCCACTCACTGAGATGACCGGTCGAGCCATGTTCAACGAGGTGTTCCTCACCGACGCTCGCGTGCGTGACGATGCCATGATCGGCGGCAAGCAGAATGGCTGGCGCGTCGCCAACACCACGCTCATGTTCGAACGCTCCCATTTGGGCTCGGGAACCGTGCCGGTGGCCACCGCTGGAGCTGGCACTGTGCAGGGCCACCTGCATCGCCGCGCTGGCGACTTCACTACTCGCAAAGGCGGCGACCAGGGCGTTCCACCGATTGGTCCCGTGCTATTCGACCGGCTGGTCGAGCTGGCCAAGAAGCTTGGCCGCACCGACGACCCGGTGCTGCGCGACGACCTCATGAAGCTCTACTCGCTAGTCACGGTCAACCGCCTCAACATGTTGCGAGCCAAGACCGGCCAAGGCCGCACCGGCGGCGAAGGCAACATTGGCAAGCTGATGGTCAGTGAGCTGTTCCGTCAGTTCCGTGAAATCGGCGGAAGCGTTATTGGCGCCGACGCCATGCTGGCTGGACGCGATTCGACCACCGCACCGTGGGTTGCTGAGATAACGCTGTTCTCGCCTGGCCCCGCCATTTATGGCGGCACCGACCAGGTGCAGCGCAACATCATTGGCGAGCGTGTGCTTGGGCTCCCCAAAGAGCCTGGTCCCGGCAAGGAAACCCCCTTCAAGGACCTTCCAAAGAACTGAGGCCAGCTATGGCATGGGCAATGCGTCGACCCGCCGCGCGTGCGGTGTTGCTAGACAAAGAGGGCCGGATCTTTCTCATTCAGGGCTGTGACCCTATGCGCCCCGAAAAGGGTGATTGGTGGGAGATACCCGGTGGCGGCATAGACGCTGGCGAGCTCAGCCAAGACACCGCAAAGCGCGAGCTGTACGAGGAGTGCGGCTTCGAAGATGTGGTGGTGGGGCCCTGCATCTGGACCCAGTACGTCGAGTTCGACTTTGCCATGTACCACTTCAAGTCTGACGAGCGCATCCACGTGGCGTACACCGAAAAGGGTGGCGAGTGGGACCCTCAGGGCCTCGAGGCACTTGAGGCAGCGGCTTTCGAAGACGCCCGTTGGTGGACCCTCGATGAACTCCTCGCCTCAGGCGTGGCCACGCTACCGGCGCGGCTCAAAGAGTTCCTTCCCGACATCGTTGCCGGCAAGATCCCCGATGCGCCCATCGACATCTCGCCGCCGTTGGCTCCCTCAGCTGTTGACTGACGGGCCTATCGGGGGCCGGCGCAGTGAAGCGTTGATGGGGTCACGTTGCCAGCCAGTGCTGTCCATAGGCGCCGCGTTAGCGGCGGGCGCCGCGTAGACCAGCCCAGGTGAGATCTGCGAGGAGCTGGCCCACACGGTCTGGATCTAGGTTGGATGTGCCGCTGAGCCAGTGGCGGCAGGCGCCTTCGGCCATGCCGACCACACTGTGAGCCAACATGCGCCGGTCGTCGTCGCTGAGTTCGTCGATGGCAATGAGCGACGCGATGCGTTCGACCAACACCATTTCGGTGCGATGGACCTTCTCGGAGAACTCGGGGTCCGAGCGATTGGCGTCGCTGAACATGGTGCGAAACATGGCGGGGTTGTCGTGGAAGAACTGCACAAACGCGCTGAACCCTTGCGTTACCTGGTTGCGCGGTCCGCTGGCGTTGGCTGTTGCCTTGTCAACGGCGGCCTGAAGGCGTAGACCGCACTCGTCGAGGACCTCGAGAAACAGTTCTCGTTTTGAGGAGAAGTGCTGATACACGACGGGCTTGGTGATACCCGCGGCGCGGGCAATACCTGACATTGAGGCTTCGGCATACCCGCCAACGCCAAACTCGACCAGCGCGACGTCGAGCAGCTGTTGCCGGCGCTCGGGGCCAGAGAGCCGAGCGCTGCTCAAAGCCGTCCCATTTCGTGGTCTTCTCGATGCGCCGAACGCACGGCGTATCCAAACACGATGGCTGGGGCTAGGACCAATGAGCCAATCACCATGCAAGCCACGATAACGCCGGTGAGTTCACCCGAGAATTCGGTGGCGAACCCAATGAAAAACAAGATCATGGCGGCAAGAAAGAGGGTGTAGCCAACGCGCTTTCCCAGCCTGACCACCTTGGCAATGCGAACGCGGCGTTCTAGAACGGGGTCAGACATAGGGTCCATCTTCGTGCATTGCAGCTAGCAATACCAACACAGGTGCTGCCAGGCCTACGCTGCGAAAGCATGAAGCGGCAGCCACCTGCTATATCTGTGTGTTTCCCATTGGGCCAATGAGCTGCGCGTCCAAGGCGTGCACGTAGCAGATGACCTCGCGGTGCGGCCCAGCGAGCCAAGTTTCTTCGGTCGGGCGGATAGTGCCTATGTACAACTCTGACTCCTCGAACGCCCGCCCAACGAACGCTTCGAAGCCGTCGTGGCAGTTGATCTTGGCCCAAAGCTCCATCTCGTTGTTCCCCGGGTACGGCGTCGAGCCGTCAGCAGGATGAAAATAGGTGGCGTAGACCTCGCCGTCGTGGGGGCGCAGGCAGTCGACTTCAGTGGTCAGTTCGCTGGTCTCGTCGAGCTGCTCGGAGTACAGCTCGTAGGTGTTAAAGCAGGTGCCCACATCGAGGTCGTATTGGTTGACCGTGCGGCCCTCGGGAACGGGCGTGGGCGTTGGTGCTGCATCGGGCCCAACGGGTGCTTCAGAGACCGTTGGTGCCAAGATGCCGGGTTGGTCCCCCGACGCCCCTCCTCCGTCACCAGAACAGGCGCTTACAAGCGCGGCACCAACAAGCACTGCAATCCAGATCCTGGATCTCCACATAGCGCAGACACTACTGGCGCGCCGACAAAAAGTGACTTCATGACCTCGGACCAGCGTCACCTGAACAGACCAGCGTCACCTGAACAGACCAGCGTCACCTGAACAGACCAGCGTCACCGCTGAACAGACCGGCGTCACCGCTGAACAGACCAGCCTCGCCCCGATGGCGACCGGGGGCGCGGAGAAGGTTCGTTCGAACAGCGCAAACGCTTTCTGAAACTCCACTAGTAGCTGGGTAGCGCCTGGTCGATGTGCATGAAGCAGACGAACAACACAATGGCAAAGGGAACGATGCCCAGAGCATAGGAGGGCAGCTTGCGCCACCGCCGTGCCGCAAAGCCTGCGGTCAGGGCAATGGCCGCAGCAGCTAGACCCCACAGGATCGCCGGCCCAATCGCCGACCGGTCGCCGTTGAGACCTTCGCCGAAGTCGTCGGTAGCGGCAAACCCTTGTAGAGCCATCGGACCGGCGGAGTCGTCCCCAACCGGGGCACCAAGCGCTTCCTCGTCGGGGTCTTGCTCGGCCTCTCGGTCTTGTGCAGGCAGATCTTCTGGTGGGTTCTCAGTTGGCTCGCTGTCGGCGGTTGCCAGTTCGTCGATCGCCTCCTCGTCAGGCTCATCGGTTGGAAGGTCGGCATCGCCGGGGAGCGCTGCGGCGTCTTCATTCTCGGCGCCGCCAACAGTCTCCGAAGCCAGACGCGGTTCGGCAATTTCGAGCAGATCGGGCGGTGGAATGAACGGAGCTGGCTCTCCAACGAGTTCGGCAACCACAATGATGCGTTGGCGAGCCGAGAACTTTGGGTGACAGGCCGTCAACGTGATGCGGTTTGGAGCCACCTCGAAATCCTGATCCAAGACGTCGACGCGGTCGGGGCTGACGATGAAGTGACCCTTGCCAGTCTCTTGTTCGATTACTCGGTACGTGAAATCGCCCTGCAGGGTCTGCACATAGATCTCATCGCCGGGTGCCAGCTCGTCGATGCGGTTGAATGGTGCACCCCATGTGGTGCGATGCCCAGCTATGCCCACATTGCCCGGCATCCCGGGCAACGGTGTACCGGGGTAGTGGCCAGGACCTTGTTTGAGTTCTTCAGTGCCCACGCCAGCAACGATGGTTTGATCCAGGCCGATCTTGGGGATCTGCATCTTGGCCACGGCTTCGCCGTTGGGCCTCCACAACAGTTCGGCCCAAACCGCGAGTTCGGCCCTGGCCTTCTCGAGCTCGGCTGCCTCGGCAGCTTCGCGAGCTTCGCGGTCCGCCGCCGACTCCTGAGCCGGGGTGGGTTCAACCGGCTCGTCCAGGTCGGGGTTGGCCAGCTCGGCAGCCGCGTTGAGGGCCTCGACATCCAAGTCCTGTGCTTCTTCGACCAGTTCTTCGAAGTCGTTCTCGAGGTCGTTCTGGGCTTGAGCAGTAAGGATCCCGGTGCCCCAGAGTTGATACGCCACAAACAGCAGCGTCAGCAATCCCAAAGAGATGCAGAATCGCCCGATGGCGCCGAGCACGCGAGATAACAACATAGGTACCGACAGTATCGGCCCGCAGTCGCCTACTTGGAGCACTTGGGCACATCTCCCGTTGGCTCCAACAAGGCCAGTGCGCGCGGCGACGTTGACCGCGCACAACTCACAGCAGCTCCATTCGCGCCGAGGCCGCTCGTTCGGCGGTAGCCTTTTGCTAGCTCATGAACCCTGCCAACCACCCTGCCATTCAGCTTGTCGATGCAGTGTCGCTACTTGGCCGGTTCCCGGCGTTGGCAGGTCTGTCACTGACTGTGCAACCCGGCGAAGTGGTGCTGATCCAAGGCCCGAACGGTGCAGGCAAAACAACTGCACTCCGCCTCTGCGCTGGCCTACTTCGGCTCGAATCTGGACATGGATTAGTGCTTGGCCACAACCTGGCCAATGACCGCCGGTCGGTGCGTCGCCGCGTGGGGCTGCTCGGCCATGCCACTGGCTTGTACGAAGACCTCACCGTTGCCGAAAACGTCGAGTTCTGGGCCAAGGCCTCCCACGCAGATGTGAAGACGGTTCCCTCAGCGCTCAGCCACCTGGGGTTGCCGGCTCGGCTCCATGACCTTCAGGTGCGCCGCCTATCTGCGGGCCAACGCCGACGAACGGCGTTGGCCACGTTGTTGGTGCGTCGCCCAGAGCTGTGGCTGCTCGACGAGCCACACGCAGCCCTAGACCAGGAGGGTCGCGACATCGTCGACCAACTTGTGGCCGACGCCGCCGACGCCGGGGCAACTGTGCTGTTGGCCAGCCACGAACTCGAACGCGTCGCAGGCATTAGCCGCCGCGTGGTCACCATTGCTGGCGGCCGACTGGTGGGCGACACTGGTGCGGACACAGCCAAGCCCACTGGGCAACGTGACCAAGACCAGGCCCGCAATGCTCGCTGACGCATGGCTGGTCGCCGCCAAAGACCTCAAGGTCGAGTGGCGCGCTCGCATCATTATCAATCAAGTGGCGCCATTCACGTTGCTCATCGTCGTGCTGTTTGGGTTGGCGCTCGACGCAGACCCTGAAACTCTGCGCAATACTGCCCCGGGCTTGTTCTGGGTGGCAGTCCTGCTCATCACGCTGCTCGCAGTGCAGCGTGGCGCGGCCATCGAAACCTCCGATGGGGCCCAAGAACGTATCCTGCTCAGCGACCTCGATCCGGCCGCAGTGTTCCTCGGCAAAGCGCTGGCCTTGCTGGTGCAACTCTTGGCGCTCGAGGTCTTGCTTGGGGTGGCTATCGTCGTGCTCTTCGATGTGTCGGTTGGCGACCCGCTACTCATGGTGGTTTCGGCGCTAGCCGCGTCCGTTGGCATCGCCGCCGCGGGTACCATCTATGGAGTCCTGGCCGTCGGTCTCGGCGTCCGAGAGACGCTTCTGCCAATCCTTTTATTACCGGTGCTTGCGCCGGTGCTCATCAGCGCTACCCGAACCTTTGGCGATGCCTTCGACCGAGTAGATGCAGATGGCTGGGCTTGGCTTGGCATGCTCGCCATGTTTGGAGTCATCTACATGGTGAGCGGATTGCTTGCCTACGGTGTTCTATTGGAGGAAACGTGAGTTCAGTCGGCGCAGCATCGCCACAGACAGCGCAAGCGGCTGACTACAGCGTCTCTTCGCGCGGCACCCGCCTGCTGGGGGTGTTCATCTTGGTGAGCGTTCCCGTGCTGTTGTTGTTCGCCTTTGTGTTCACCGAGGCCGACGACACGATGGAAGATGCCGTTCGGTTGCTGTACATCCATGTTCCTGTGGCGGTTCTCACCTATGTGGCGTTTAGCCTCACCGCTGTTGGCAGTGTTGCCTACCTCTGGAAGCGTTCCCGTTGGTGGGACACCGTGGCTCATGCTGCGGCCGAGGTTGGAGTGGTGTTTTGCGGACTCACCTTGGTTACCGGAAGCATCTGGGGCCGCCCAACATGGAATACTTGGTGGGAATGGGGCGACGTTCGCCTCGTCACCACGCTGGTGCTTTTCCTCGTCTTTGTGGGTTATCTGGCGTTCCGGAGCGTTCCGGCCGAACCCGAAACCCGGGCCAAGCGTGCCGCAGTCATCGGCATCATTGGTGCCATCAACATTCCCATCGTCAACCGCTCCGTCGAATGGTGGGAGAACAACACGCTGCACCAGCAGTCCTCGTTGACCGATGGCCAGCTCGAAGATCTCACCTTGTTTACGTGGTTCTTGGGCACAGTGGTTCTGGGCGCCATCTTCGTGTGGCTGCTCATCACTCGCTTTCGCTTGGCATGGCTGGAAGAAGAGATCGACCGTCATGGCCTGGTCACCGCGCTAGAAGAGCGCCGCGCAGAATCTCATGTGGGGGTGGAAGCAGCCGTAGGGGGATCAGTAGTCGGTGGCTTCCAAGACAACCCAGGAGGTCCCCAATAATGACGCACCTCGGCTATCTCATCGCAGGGTGGTCGATTGGCCTCGGAACGCTGGCCGTGTATGGCTGGTCTGTTGCTCGGCGCGCCAAGGCCGCTGCCCGGCACGTCCCTGCCGACCGTCGTCGCTGGATGAGCGCCAATGACTAACACCGCTGGAAGCCCCGATCTCGACCTGACCCCACGGACGGGTAGCACGGCACGTTCGCGTAGCAAATGGGTGCCGCTGGCGCTGCTGGCCGCGATAGCGGTTGCTGTGGTTGGTCTCATTTGGTTCCTCATCACAAACAGTCAAGCCTTCCTTGAGGCCGACGTTGCCGTTGCAGAACGCGTCGAGCAAGGCGACAAACGCTTCCAGCTGCTGGGGTCGCCGGTCAGCGACGCAGACCCAGACGACACGGTGCTTATCGATGGCGCAGAACACACACCTTTCACCGTGGCGTTCGACGATGTACTGGTCGATGTGGTCAGTCAAGGAACGCCACCCGACCTGTTCGCTGAAGGCGTTCCCGTGGTTCTCGAAGGACACTGGGTGCAAGGCCCCGCGCCTGCCGGGGTCGAGTGGCCAGAAGGCGCCAACGACGGCTGGTACTTCGATGCCGACCGGGTCCTGGTCAAACACGACGAGGATTACCGCAACGAGCGCATCGAAGAGGCCGAAGACCGCGGCCGACTAGATACCTAGGTCTCCATGAACTCCTTCCTCGGTACCGCCGCGGTCATCGCTGCGCTGGCCGCGGCCATTGTTGGTATTGGCCTGTTGGTGACCGGCATTAGGCTGCGTCGATCCGACATGCTGCGCTCGGGGGCTCGGTACGGCTACGTGATGTTCGCGGCCATGCTGTTTGCCACCATCATCATGCAACGGGCGCTGATTACCCGGGACTTCACGGTGCTCTTCGTCGCCGAACACGGCAGCTCCCGAACCCCGCCGTTGTTCAACGTGGCCACTATGTGGTCGGCGCTGGAAGGCTCCATTTTGTTGTGGGGGCTCGTCCTTGCCGGCTATGTGGCCATCGTCGTGCACAAGTTCCGTGACCGCCTCAGCGACCCGTTAGTTAGTTGGGCGCTGGTTGTCTTGTTTGTCGTGTCTGGGTTCTTCTTTGCGCTGATGATGGGTCCCGCCGACCCCTTCACCAGCTTTGACCCCACCCCCGGGTTCGACGGGCCCGGCCCCAACCCGCTGCTTCAAAACCACATCCTCGTTGCCTTCCACCCGCCCATGCTTTACCTGGGTTACGTGGGGTTCACGGTGCCGTTTGCTTTTGCCATCGCTGCCCTCATCACCGGACGCCTCGGCGAAGGCTGGCTGCTTGAGACACGCCGCTGGACCCTGTTTTCGTGGGGGTTCCTCACCGCAGGCATCATCTTGGGTTCTTGGTGGGCCTACGACGTGTTGGGCTGGGGCGGCTACTGGGGCTGGGACCCAGTAGAGAACGCGTCGTTGTTGCCGTGGCTTACGGGCACCGCGTACTTGCATTCGGTGCTCGTCCAAGAACGGCGCGGCATGTTGCGGGTTTGGAACCTGTCGCTGGTGTGCGCCACATTCTCACTCACCATCTTGGGCACCTTTATCACCCGCTCCGGTGTGCTTGCCTCGGTGCACGCGTTCTCCGAAGGCGGGGTAGGTACCTGGCTCATTAGCTTCTTTGCGGCCACCGTGGTGGTGACGGTCGGCCTGATCTTTTGGCGAGGTGACCGGCTCCGAAGCCCTGGTGCTATCGACTCGCCGTTGTCTCGCGAAGGCGCCTTTTTGGCAAACAACTTGGCCTTTGCGGCCTTTGCCTTCATCATCTTGCTGGGAACCGTGTTCCCGCTCATTGTCGAGGCCGTCAATGGCAACCAAGTGTCCATTGGGGTCCCCTACTTCGAACGCATGACCATGCCTGTGGGCATCGTGCTGCTCTTTCTCATGGCCGTGGCCCCGGTCTTGCCATGGCGCAAAGCCAGCGGCGAGGTGTTGTCCAAGCGGCTCGAGTGGCCAGCTTGGTTTGGTGTGGCCACCTTGGTGTTTGCGCTGGTTGTCGGTGCGCGCGGGTTAGCGCCATTGATTGGCTTTGGGCTCGCGGGATTTGCCGCTGGTGCGGCGATTCGCCAGTTGGTGCTCGCCACCAGGCGTCAGGGCTGGCGGGGCTTCGTTGGACGGGCCAATGGCGGCATGATCGTGCACCTTGGCGTCATTGTGTTGGCCTGTGGGCTGGTGGCCAGCTCGTCATACATCCGCCAAGCCGAGTTTGAGCTCGGTCCCGGCGAAACGTTTGCCCTGGGTGACACCGACATCACCTATGTCTCGGCCGAAACTGTCGTGCACGACAATCGGGTAGAACAACGCGCGAACCTTGTGGTCGACGGCAATGAGCTAACAACCTCGCTCGAACAGTTTGTGACCAGTGGCCAGGTGGTGGCCGCCCCAGGGACCCGCTCCACGATCTCTGCCGACGTCCAGGTGGCGTTGTTGCGTTACCCCGAAACCGACGACGGTGATGTCATCCTCCGCGCCACGCGCCAGCCGCTCATAGCTTGGCTGTGGACCGGCGGCCTGATCATGTTGCTCGGGACGGCGCTGTCGGCCTTCCCAGCTCGCGGCAGCCGCAAGCCCACCGATCCAACATCGGCCCCGCTGCCCAACGCGGACCCCGACAGGGCCACAACCTCATGAGCGATCTCCAGGCAGGCGAAGAGTCCCAGCGGACCGCAACGTTGTCCGGGGTGCGCCTTGCGGCTCTGGTTGTCGGCGTCGTGTTGATCGCCTTTGTTGGGCTGTTGGCTACCAGCGGTCGCCACGAGAACCCTGCTCCGGACGCGGCAGTCGGCGAAGCCGTGCCATTGGTGTCTGGCATCTCCTACGACGACACCACCTTCGACCTCGAGGAGGTGCTGGCTGCTAACCGCACTGTCGAGGCCAGCGAACAGGAATGGGTGGTTGTTAACTTCTTTGCCAGCTGGTGCATTCCTTGTCAGGTGGAGCACCCCGACCTGGTCCGCTTCGACACCGAGGGTGTGGCCTGCCCCACCCGGTTGGTCGGGGTGAGTATCCAAGACAGCCCTGAGCGCGTCGAGGAGTTCTTCGACGAACGCGGTGGCGACTGGCCCGTGCTTGTTGGCGATACGAATCCCACCATCATCGACTTTGGCGTTACTGCGCCGCCGGAGACCTTTGTCATCACTCCCGCAGGCATCATCGGCGCAAAGTTCATTGGACCGGTTACCTACGACGACCTGGCCGAGGTCATTCCATGTTGAGCCCAGGACGCGTCCGGGCGCTGTCTTGGGTGTTGCTTGGCACCGTGGCCATCGCTGCCCTTGTCTATGGCACCATCGACAATGACGGGCCGAAGAGCAATGCCGAGAGGGCCGCGGCTGTTGCCGCCACGGTGGCCTGCCCTGAATGCGACGGCCAACCGGTGTCGGACTCCAACGCCCCCATCGCCGAGATCATCCGCGTGGAAATCAAGAAGCAAGTCGATGCTGGTCTCACCGATGCCCAGATTCGCCAAACGTACGTCGATCAATATGGCGAATGGGTCGACCTCAGCCCAAGCCGCAGCGGGCTGACAGGAGTGGTCTGGATTGCCCCGTTCCTGGTGATTGGTTTGGCCGTTGGAGCGTTGGCCATCGCCTTTGCCCGGTGGAACGCCAACGCTAGCAATCAGTCGGCGTCTGCAGAAGACCACCAGCTGGTCCAACAAGCCCAATCACGCGGGCAGAGCACCCGGCCCGCCGCAGGTGGCGACACCAGTGACATTGGTGAGGGGCAGTGACCGACACTAAACCTCGAAGATTCGACGCAGACCGGCTGGCGGCGCTCGAAGAAGAACGTGACTTCTTGTTGGGATCGTTGCGGGATCTTGAAGCCGAGCTTGGCGCCGGCGACATCGACCAGGCTGACTACGAGCAGCTCAAAGACGACTACACCCGACGCGCGGCTTCGGTACTTCGAGCCATCGACGGTCAACAGCAGGCCATGGCGCCCAAGAAGGGCATCGATTGGAAAAGGGCCGCCGTATGGCTGGTTTCTTTGGCGTTGCTTGGAGCAATCAGCGGTGTTCTGCTGGCACGCGCATCTGGCACAAGAACGGGTGGTGAGTCTGCGACAGGCGAAGTGCGCGAAAGCGTGGTCTCTCGACTCAACCAGGCTCGGGCCCTGCTGGGCGACCAGACGCAGTGGGACCAAGCCATCGAGCTGTATCAAGAGATCGTCGACGAGCAGCCGTCCAACACCGAAGCCCTCACCTACCAAGCATGGTTGCAGTATCGCCGCGGCGACGACAGCGAAGGACCCATCAACCTTCTTCGCGAGGCCACTTCTGTCGACCCCGCGTACGCCGACGCCACCGTGTTTCTCACCATCGTGTTGGCCGACGCTGGGCGCTACGAAGAAGCTGCCGATGCCCTTCGTGGCCTTGACCCCGAGACCACGCCCGAAGGTGTGGGAGGTCTTGTGGCCCAACGCGGTCTGGTTGGCGAGGTTTTTGGCGAGGCCGTCTACCCCATGCTCAACCAGGGCACAGACCACACCCTTGAAAGCCTCAACCTCACGGTGTCTCAGGCGCTCAACGCCGCTGGCTATCTGCTCGACACCGACAAGCAGGATCGCACTGTCGCCGCGCTGATGCTGTATCGAGCGGTCAACGAAGTCGAGGCAGACAACACAGCAGCGCTCAGCCGCCGGGCCATGCTGATGGCGCTCACGTTCGATCCCGATCTATTGGTCGAAGCAGAGAAGCTGGCAGACCAGGCCGTGGCCTCGGACCCCGACGACGCAGAGGCCCTGCTGACCAGGGTCACGGTGTTGGTCATTCTGGAGGACCCCCAAGGCCAGTTGTGCGACGACGTCGCGACGCTGCTGGCGCTGTCGCCGTTGGAACAAGCCGTACAGGATCAACTGGCTGCGCTTGACGTAGCGTCGCGTTGCGAGCTACCCGCAGACAGCTAGCCGTCCGCTCCAGCAGTGTCGCTGCCATGTGCTCGGTGTCAGATTCGGGTTGCCGCTTACTGCGCCGAGTGCCTGTCCGGCTCTTTCGCCTACTCATTCGCCGTCGCCTGGACAGCTCGCTGGGTAGCGACCCCTTGCGGTAGAGCAGGATTATGGCTGCGCACACGCAGGGTTGCCGAGCTGGCGATGCTCGGCCGAACGGATAACCGCTCTAACCCGGTCAGAGCACTAGGGCATCGAGTAGCGGGCTTCGGTGATCGCATTGTCGTTCACTGTCAAGGTCCAGATGGAACCTTTGGCGCAACTAGACCCGCGGACTTCGGCGCCGTCGGCGGCCAGGAGATCGAGCACCGCAGGGATAAGGTTTCCGTGGCTGCAAAGCGCAGCCGTGGAATCACCACGAACAAGCCGCTGCATCAACGAGACGGTTGCCTTAGGGCTTTCCTCTTCCCAGAGGGCCTGGTTCGTCTCAACGCGGCGGCCCAGCATGGTGGCCAGCGGAGTGACCGTTTGGATGCAACGCGTTGCTGGGGAGGACAAGATGCTCTCGACTCCAGCGTTGCCAAGGTGTTCAGCGATGCGTTTTGCCTGCAGGCGGCCAGCTTCGTCGAGTTCTCGGTTGATGTCACTCGGCGCGTTGGTTCGCTGGCCAGCTGTGCTGTGTCTGATCAGGTAAATGGTCATGAGAGGGGGGCGCCCGCAGGCTCCGAGACGCGTTCGGGGCTGAGGCCGTCGATTGACACTACTCGGGCCGACCCGTTGGCCCCAACTGTGTTCGCTTCGTCGGCTCTTTCGCGCCGCCTCCTGACTCTCCGTAACTGCGAAACCGCAAGCCGCGGGGTCAGCCGCGGGGTCAGACCCTCAACGTTGACCCCGTCGGGGGTTGTTGCCGGGTCGGGCAGCGGCAACGGGGTCAACGTTGAACGTTGAGGGTCTGACCCCAGGGCTTGCGGGATAGGGGCTGTTCGGCAGGCTGGTTCTGGGGTGAGATCGGTAGTCTTAGCGGAGGACAGTTTGCGCTGTTCGTGTATGAGTAACCCCCGCCGGTAGCTGTTTGCGCCCCCAGACTGCGGCTGCCATGAAGGAGCCAGCAACACATGGCCGTGACCGAAGAACAGATCATCGATGCCCTACGCCCTGTCGAAGACCCCGAGCTGCACCGCAGCATCGTCGACCTCGGCATGGTCAAAGAGGTCGTCATCGTCGACACCGATGTGACCATCCAGATAGCGCTCACCATTGCTGGGTGTCCGCTGCGCAACGAAATCGATGGCCGCGTCAAGGGTGCTGTCGAGGCGCTCGATGGTGTCAGCACCAGCGCGGTCGACTTCACGGTCATGAACGACGAAGAGCGAGCCGCAGTGCGCCAGCTCGTCCACGGCGACCCCGCAGCTACCGCAGGTAGTCAGCAAGCGCATGGCCACGCCGAGGGCCGCGAGATCCCCTTTGCCGACCCGTCCTCCAAGACCCGAGTCTTGCTAATTGCATCGGGCAAAGGTGGCGTGGGCAAGTCTTCGGTCACGTCCAACTTGGCGATTGCCTTGGCCAATCGCGGCAAGAGCACCGCCATCATTGACGCAGACGTCTGGGGATTCTCGATCCCACGCATGCTGGGTATCGACCGGGCCCCGGTGGTCATCGACGAGATGTTGATCCCGCCCGAGGTGCACGGCGTACGTGCCATCTCCATGGGTTTCTTCGCCAAAGAAGACCAGCCCGTTATCTGGCGCGGCCCCATGCTGCACAAGGCGTTGGAGCAATTCCTCACTGACGTCTACTGGAACGACCCCGACTTCGTCCTCATCGACTTGCCGCCCGGCACCGGGGACATTTCGCTGTCGCTGGCACAGTTCTTGCCACGCGCCGAGGTCTACGTTGTCACGACCCCGCAGCCAGCAGCGCAGCGCGTTGCCCAACGTGCCGCATTCATGGCCGACACCGTCAACCTTGAGGTCAAGGGCATCATCGAGAACATGAGCTGGTTCACTGGCGACGACGGGAAGCAATACTTCTTGTTCGGTTCCGGTGGCGGCAAGGAACTCGCAGATCGCTTAGAAGTACCTTTGCTGGGTATGGTGCCGCTGACGCCCGAGCTTCGCGAAGGCGCCGACTCGGGCAACCCGCTCGTGGCAACCAATCCAAACAGCGAAGCTGGGAAAGTCTTTGCGGCGATGGCCGAAACCATCGACGTGGAACTTGCCCCAACCCGTCGCTACCACCCAGAACTCAAAGTCATCTAAATCCGAGGAGCCCCCATGATCGTGCGCATTGGCGTCAGTGACACCCCCAAAGAACTCGAAGTCGACATGGCCGACGATTCCGTCGACGCCCTCAAGAGCGACCTCGACGCCGCTCTTGGCGCAGCCGATGGCGTCTTGTGGCTCAACGACCGCCACGGCCGACAGGTCGGGGTTCCTGCTGGACGCATTGCGTATGTAGATCTCGGCGAACCTGGCTCGGGCCCAAAGATCGGGTTCGGCGCATAACGCAGCGCTGCTTGAAGCCGGCGAGATTGCACGACCATGACGTTGCTCGATCGCCGGCTGATCTTTGTCACAGGTAAGGGTGGCGTTGGCAAAACGAGCGTCGCCGCGGGCCTTGCGCTGATGGCGGCCAGCCGTGGCCAACGCACCTTGTTGTGTGATGTCGATGCTAAGGGCGGGGTAGCCGCGGCGTTCGAATCTGGGCCGCTGCGGTTTAAGCCTCAGGAGGTTTCCCCGAACCTCTTTGCCATGGTCATGGATACCGAGGAGTCGCTCAACGAGTACCTCCGGATCCAACTCCGCGTCCCGTTTGTGCCGCGCTTGGGTCCGTTGGCGCGTTCGTTCGACTTTGTGGCTTCGGCCGCTCCGGGCGTACGCGAAATCCTTGTTGTGGGAAAGCTGGCCCACGAGGTGCGCCAAAACAACTACGACCTCGTGGTGGTCGACGCGCCTGCCACAGGCCACGTTGTGGGTCAGCTGGCATCGCCAGCGGCGATCCACGATCTCGTTCGGGTCGGCCCAGTGCGCGACCAGACCGCCTGGATGCTCGACATCTTGCGCAACCCTTCGGTCACGGGCACCGCCATTGTTGCGGTCCCCGAGGAGATGCCGGTCACCGAGACCATCGAGCTCGGCGAGCGACTGCAAGAAGAAACCGAAGTCGCTTTGGCAGGCGTGATTGTCAATCGGGTGCTGCCCGAGCTTTTCTCTCGACGCGAGGAACTGGTCTTCGACCGGCTTGGGACCACGAAGGCGATGGAGCTCCTTTGCGCCGATGCGGGGGCTGCGACCGAGAAAGTGTTTGCTGGCGCTGAGCTCGCGGTGCGTCTACGCAGGTCGCGAGCTGCCCACATAGCGCGGCTCCGCGACGGTCTTCCACCAGCCACCCCCATGTTGTTCGTGCCCGAGCTGTTCACCCGAGCCAGCGGCATTCGCGCCACCCGCATGCTGGCTGAAGCCCTGGAAGACGAGCTATGAGCAGCGGCCAGTTGGGTCAGCTGTTGGCCTCGAAGGAGGTCATCATTGTCTGTGGGCCGGGCGGTGTTGGAAAGACGACGGTGTCGGCTGCAGCCGGCATTAAGGCGGCGCACGAGTTGGGTGGGCGCATATTGGTGCTCACGGTCGACCCTGCGCGTCGGTTAGCTACCGCGCTGGGGCTTGATCAGGTCGGGAATGAGGCCACCCAAATCGACCCGGAACGCCTCACCATCGACGGCATCGAAGCCCGCGGCGAGCTGTGGGTCGCTCAGCTAGATACCAAGGCATCATGGGATGACCTGGTGCGTCAACATGCCCCCGATGCAGCAACCCGCGACGCTATCTTGGCCAACACCTTGTACGAGAACGTCACCGCCAAGTTTGTGCAGAGCCACGATTACATCGCCATGGAACGTCTGCATGACCTGCACGCCTCAGGTGACTATGACCTCATCATCATCGACACCCCGCCGTCGAGGCATGCTGTCGATTTCCTCGACGCCCCCGAACGCATGGCCGAGTTCTTCAGCAGTCGGCTGCTTCGGTGGCTCACCGTGCCGTACCGGTCAAAGCTGTTCACCGCGGCCTCAAAGCCGTTCTATAGCGTGGCGGATCGGGTGCTTGGGCAGCAGTTCTTGCGAGAGATCGCCGACTTCTTTCTGCTGTTTCAGACCATGTACAAGGGGTTTGTGGAGCGGGCTACCGAAGTGCAGCGCACGCTCCGCGACGACCGCACCAGCTTTGTGGTGGTTTCAACGCTCGAGGCGGCCTCGGTAAACGAGTGCCAGTACTTCATGGATGCCTTAGACGAGCGCGACCTTCATCTGGGAGGGGTTGTATTCAACCGGGCTCTCCCCAAATACTTCACGTCCCGACCAGCGTCTACTGCTGCTCGCAAGCTCGACCGCCACTGTGAATCGCTGGCAGCTGAGCTGGCACTTGGTGACTACGCACCAGAGATGGTTGCGCGGGTGATCAGTGATGTGGCCACAGGCTTCTTGGACTTCAGTTTGGCTGCCACTCGCCAAGCCGAGACCAAGGCGCGTCTTGTGTCCGCTCCAGGCGTGGGTGTCACCACCCTGGCACTCTTGGCCGCTGATGCCTCAGACTTCGAAACGCTCACGACCATCTCACGCAGCCTCTAGTGTCCTGAGTCAGAAGAGCGGTGAATTAGTCGGCTGAGAATGCGCTGTTCAGCGAGGCGCAGGTTCGAAAGCGCACTCCGGCGCGTGCGATGAGAACCCGCAACGCAGCTGAGCTGCGCATGCGAAGGTGAATACACCGGCGAACTTCTGACTCAGGACACTACGGCCCCAGCGGCCCGGCCCGCGGGCCGAGAGCGGGAAATGGGCGCCAGGACCTGTGCGGTGACCATGGCCTAGCCGCGCAGGTCCTAAGCACAGTCGTTCCGGGGTCTCAACCCGAAGCCCGAGGCCGCCTCGGCGTGCTAGTGAGCGCGCAGTAGCGACGGGAGCGGCCATACTGGCGCCATGTCGAGCTTGGCTGAGATGTGCCCACGCATGCCGCTGGCGCACCGCGCCCACCTCGAACGATTGATGCGCACGTGGGCTCCACTGGCCGACATTAGCTTTGCCGACTTGCTGTTGTGCGTGCCCCACAAAGGCGGCGACACCAGTGGGTACGTCGTGGTTGGCCACATGCGCCCTTCCACGAGTCGGGCCCTGCACAGGACCGAGATGGTAGGTGCGGAGTTCCCACGAGGCTCCCGACCGCTGATCGACCTGGCTCGAGTGAGCGGCCAGGTCATTGATGGGGGTCGAATCGGAGATCCTCTAGCGCCACGAATTCGGACGTTGTCGGTGCCGGTTCGCTACAAAGACAAGGTCATCGCGGTGTTATCACGCGAGTTCTCGCCTGACGAACAGCGCGAGCCCGGCGAGTTGGAGATGAACTACTTCTTTACTTTCCGCAGGTTGGCCCAGATGATCTCTGAGGGCACGTACCCTTTCCCTGGCGACGACCTCGATATCGAGGTATTGCCCCGCGTTAGCGACGGTTTGTTGCTGGTTGACGCATCGGCGCGGGTCAGGTTTGCCTCACCTAACGCGGTCTCGGTGCTGAGTCGGCTGGGAGTGCGCCGGGTTGAAGGCGAGCGGCTGTCCTCCACGGGCCTGCCCACCAAGGCGGTGCGGCTTTCCTTTGCCGACCGCCAACCGCATCTCGAGGAGCTGAGTCGTGGTGACAGCCACGTGGTGTTGTGGTGTATGCCTCTTCTGGAAACGGGTGAGCTCACGGGTGCTGTGGTGCTCTTGCGGGACATTACCGAGCTGCGCAGACGAGATCGCCTATTGATGTCCAAGGATGCTCGGATCGCGGAGATCCATCACCGAGTCAAGAACAATCTGCAAACCATCTCGTCGTTGCTGCGGTTGCAGGGACGTCGTGTGGTTAACGAGGAGGCTCGCACCGCAATTGAGGAATCTGTGCGCCGGATTCGTTCCATTGCGGTTGTGCACGAGATCCTGAGCCAGGAGGTCGCTAACGACGTTCCCTTCACCGACATTGCCCGACCGCTGGTGCGGGTGGTCGAGGAGGGTTTCAGCTCAACAGAACAGCCACTGCGTTTCACTATTGCTGGCGATGTTGGGACCTTGCCCACCGACGTAGCAACACCGTTGGCGGTTGTGCTGACCGAGCTCATGCAGAACGCTGTTGAGCACGGATTTGGGGGGCAGCGCCAGAACGAGGCCACTGTGGCCATCGAGTTCGAGAACGTGGCTGGCGAGCTGCACGTATCTGTGGTGGACGATGGTGTTGGTGTGCCGGAGGACTTTGACATCGACCAGGCCTCTGGGCTTGGCCTGACCATTGTAAGAAGCCTGATCGAGGCCGATCTAGGTGGCTCGATCACTGTCGAGGCGCTGCCCGCTCCAAGGAGCGGGACAGCGGTTCGACTCGTTGTGCCTCAACCCGGCCCTACAAGCAGCGGGTAGAGGCGCCCAGGGCTCTAGCCCGAGTACTGCATGCTGCGACGGGCAGCCTTGCGCTCGCGGCGGATCTGGCGACGTTCTTCTTCGGAAAGGCCGCCCCACACGCCACTATCCTGGTTGGACTCAAGCGCAAACTCGAGGCAGTCGGGTCGAGCGGCGCATTGCAGGCATACGGCTTTGGCGGCAGCAATCTGGTCGAGCGCGGCGCCGGTGGCACCAACAGGGAAGAACAGCGTTGGATCGGTGTCTCGGCACAGGGCGACGGAGCGCCAGTCGGTTACTGCATCTCTAAAGGGAAAGACCTCAACGGCCACGGGGAACCTCCACTGGGGTGGTGCGTAAATCTGGGCCGTTGCGGGACGGCTCAGAGCGGGGCGAGCGAACAATCCATATGGGTCGTTCGGACCGCTAGGACGATAGACGCAGTTGCCCCTGTGTGACAAGGGGCGAATGTTGTCAATGTTGTTACTGTGGTTTTGCAAAGTGCCCTGACCTGCATGAATCCAAAAGAAAAATCTGGACTTTGGTCGCCTCGGTCCGCCGTATCTGGCACCCTGTGAGCGCCAACCGGCCGTCCCCTGGAGGACACGTGACCCTGGTTATTGCGCATCGAGGTGCCTCGGTAGAGCGTCAACAAAACACCCTCGAGGCATTCCGCCTTGCGGTAGAGATGGGGGCCGACTGGATCGAGCTCGACGTGCGTCGCAGTAAAGACGACGTTTTGATCATCAGCCACGACGCCCACCTGCCCGACGGTCGATTCATCGTCGATCACAACTACGACGAGCTGCCCGAATTTGTGCCCACGTTGGCCGAAGCACTCGACGCCTGCGAGGGCGCCAAGGTCAACATCGAGATCAAGAACGAACCCGACGACCCCGACTACGACGTCGAGCACCAAATCTCTGACGCAACCATCGGCCTAGCCCTGGCTTTCCGAGACCCAAGTGAGCTGCTGTTCACGTCGTTCAACCTGGACACCGTCAAACGCATCAAGTCACTCAATCCCGACATCGTGGTGGGTTTTGTCACGGGGTTCGACGTGCTGCAGATACAAATGCTGCTCGAAGCGGCCGTCGAAGCCGAGATGGACGTCATCGTGCCCTATGACGGCACCGTCGACCGTCGATTTGTAGCGCGAGCACACGACGCTGGACTGCCCGTCTATACCTGGACGGTCAACGACCCCAATCGGATGGCTGAGCTCATAGAGATCGGCGTCGACGGCATTATTACCGACCAACCCGATCTGGCCCGGGCTGCGGTTGATGCTGCCAAGAGTCCGGAGTAACCAGCAGTGGGTGCAACGACGGTACGGGTGGCCACCGAGCAGGACCTCGGGTCCATATGTGAGATCTACAACTGGGCCATCATCGACAATCACGTGTCATTCGACACCGAGCCTTACACGGTCGAGAACCGGCTGCAGTGGTGGCGCGATCGTGAGGCCGAACTCACCTGTCTTGTAGCTGAGATTGACGGTGAGGTTGTGGGGGTTGCTTACTCGAGCTGGTATCGGCCCAAGGCCGCATACCGGTCGTCCATGGAAACCACTATTGCCTTGTCGGCCGGCGCACGGGGCCAAGGCGTAGGCACCGTCCTGCTGGGCGAGCTCCTTGACCGCCTGGCAACCCAAGGAGTGCATCGAGCGGTGGCGGTCGTGGCGCTACCCAACGAGGCCTCGATTGCGCTGCACCACAAGCTGGGCTACCAAACCATTGGTGTGCTCACCGAGGTTGGTTACAAGCTTGGCCGATACTGGGACACCGAAATTCTCGAAAAGAAGCTGTAGCCCACGGCTGGCCGCGTCGTCGGACAGGACACTACGTGCCGCTGGCGCAGGCTGCCACGAGCGCCTGCGGCAGCAAGAACGAGCCGTCCGATGCAGGGTGCAGAGCGATTTCATCTACCACCGCGGCGCGCTCGATAGCGGCGTAGTAATGCGGGAACCGTTCAAGCGTTTCTGTGCCGGCTTCCCAAACCAGGCCCGGGCCCAACAGATTGGGGTCAACCACCAGCGCCACAAGATCGTGACGGCCCCGGTAGAAGCGGTTGGCCGGGGTCAGCAGCTGGTGAAGCCCGGAAAGATGCACAAAGCCGTCCTTGGCGAACTCGGCCGGAAGGTACGTGTCGCCAGCTGAGCGCCAGCGCTCGCGTTCGGCCAGATGCACGAGACGACTTGGCATCTGCGCCCAGCCAGCGTGCACGGCTTCCACCAGGGCCGCCCGCTGCTGATCGTCACAGAATGCAGCCACCGCAGCGCGCTCATTGCAGTGGGCCAGGTCGGCTCGGCTGAAACCCAACAGCTCTGCGGCGTGTCGGTGTTCCGCCGATGCTGTTGTGGTGGTGATGCTGCGGTCGTCGGGGCTGAGCGTGACCAAGAAGCCAGCGTCGCGGAGCATGGCGGCCGGGTGGGACGCGATAGGTTTGCCCAAAGCGGCGTTGGATGTGAGGCACATCTCAAGCGGTACTCGACCGTCGCGGACAGCCAGTGCAGTTGAGCCCAGGGCCGTTATGTGCCCATCATCGACAACGCAGTCGTCGATGAGGCGCCAGCCGTGCCCAATCCGGTCCGGGTGGCACGACCCCATTGCGCTGGCCACCTGATGGGCGCCGTCCATCTCGCCGGCGTGCACCGTAATCTTGAGGCCCGCTTGGCGTGCGAGGTCGAACGCTCGTGCATGGAGTTCGGCAGGAAACCCGGGCTCGATACCAGCCAAATCGACACCAACGACCAACCCGTCGCGGGCCGCGACAACCGCAGCGCGAACCAGTTCTTCAGAGACCTCTACAGGTTGATCTCGCATGGCACAACACAGCAGGCGAGCTTGGATACCCGTGCCGTCCATGCCCGCAACGAGCCCACGCTGAACCGCCGCGATCGCGCCGTTGGGGCTGAGGCCACCAACGGTGTGTAACAAGGGAGCGAAGCGCAACTCGGCGTAGATCACGCCATCGGCAGCCAAGTCTTCCAATGCTTCTTGTGCAACCCGTTCAAGCGCGTCAGCACCTTGGAGCAAAGAACCAACAAGATCGAAACGGCTAAACGCGTCGGGAAGCGACAACGCCGGCGTGATGGTCATCCATTCGGCCAACGCAGCAGCATTATCGACCGGCGTGGAAACGCCCAGGCGTTCGGCCAAGTCCAGAACCGTCGACGGGCGCACACCTCCATCGAGGTGATCGTGCAACACAACGAGCGGTCCGAGGTTCATGATCCTTCGGGGATCGCCGGTAGGTCGGTGCTGTAGAGCCATGCATCGAAGAAGTCGTCGAGGTCCTGTCCGCTGACTTCTTCTGCCACGGCCACGAAGTCTTCTGTGGTCACGTTGGAGCCAGCGAAACGCTCCAGGTAGGTCCGCAGCGTCTCGAAGAAGGCGTCGTCGCCGATGGTGCGGCGCAGCGCATGGAGGGTCACCCCGCCGCGGAAGTACACCGACGCGGCAAAAAGCTGGTCTGGGCCGGGGTCTCCGGGCACCGGATTGGAGAAAAACTCAGGAGCGAAGCTGGCCACACCAGCGATCTGAGCGTCGATGTCGTAGGTGGGGTCGGACGCCTCGAAGTAGAGGTGCTCGGCGTAGGTGGCGAAGCCCTCGTTGAGCCAGATGTTGTCCCACGACGCCACCGAGACCAGATTCCCAAACCACTGATGCGCAAGCTCGTGGGCGACAACGCTGTCGATGTTGAACCCACCCTCTAAGAAGTCGGTGCCGAAGATGGACATGGTTTGTTGCTCCAGCGCCACGCCCAGCGCGGTGTCGACCACCAATACTCCGTAGGCGTCAAAGGGGTACGGGCCGAACATCTCCGTGAAGATCTCCATCATGTCCGCAGTGGCGTCGAACGCCCCAACCTGGTCGGCCACGCTGGACACCAACGCGTTTCGGATGGGCACCCCGCCGACCGTTGTGTCTTCCAACAGGACGAGGTCGCCAATTGCGAGGGGCAACAAGTACGGGGCCATGGGGTCTCGGGCCTCGTAGATCCAGGTGGCGGTGCCGTCTTCGTTGGGTGTTGTGCTTTCCAAGAGCCCTGCCGAAGCAACGGTGAGTTCGTCAGGAGCGGTGACGATGACTCGGAACAAGGCCTTGTCGGTGGGGTGGTCGTTGACAGGATGCCAAGTGAAGTTGCCAGCCGGTTCCGACACCACAAAGGCGTTCGAGCCCTCGAAGTACCAGCCACCGATATCGATGTCGCTAAGGGCCTCTGTGCGGGCCGGGGTACCGGAGTAGGTAACTGCGGTTTCGAACGGGTCGCCTTCCGCGATGGCTTCGTTGGGGATCACCGTCAGCTCAGCGAGGTCGCGATCGAAGTCAGCATCAGTTCCGGCGACCGTGAGCTCTGAGATTTCCATGCCCAAGAAGTCGAGGTTGAACGACGCTAGGTCCTGGGTAGCGGTGGCTTCGATGGTTGTTGTGCCCGACAACACGGCGGTGGCTGGATCCCACGTGAGGTCCAACACGTAACGCTGCACGTCATAGCCCCCGTTGCCCAGGGTGGGGTAGTAGGGGTCGCCCACACCGTCGGCCCCAGGGGTGCCCACGACCGGCTCATCAACGGTGGGCTCCGGCGTCGGTGTTGGCGCGGACTCGGGTGTGGACTCTGCGTCTTCAGGTGACTCCGCTGCGGCAGCCTCAGCGGTGGGCTCGGTGGTGCCATCGGCACCCTCTTGGGTGACCTCAGCCCCGCGAGAAGAGCAGGCAGTCGCAACAAGGGCGAAGGCGACAGCAACAACCAGGGCTTTGAGACGCATCACCTGCCAAGTATGGCGTCCCCAACACGCTTGGCTGTGTCAGCTGCCCAAGATCTCTTCTTGGGGGACCAAGAGGCGCAAGATGTTTGGCTCGTGCTTGAAATGCAGATGCGTGACCTCGCCCAAATAGTCACCGTCGACCTGATACGGGAATGGGCGGTGGCCCACCAAGGTGAACTCGCTCAGATCGGTGCGGTAATCGACTGCCTTGTTCTTCTTTAAGGCATCTGTCCCCCGCAACGCCCCCGCAGCGAGCCCAGCGATCTTGGTTAGCCGGAGGCTGCGTATCGAGATCATGACCAGGCCGCGGTCAAGGGTGGCTTCGGGCGCAAGATCTAATGGCCGGCTGCCCAGATAGGTGTATGGATTGGTGTTGAGACAGATCCCGAACTTGGCGTCGGGCACCAGCGTCCCGTCGGTGAACTCCACTCGGAACGCCGGTTTGCGTCGGTCGTAGTGGCGCAGCCAGGTGTCTATTGCGGCATAGACAAACAGCGGATGGCTGGCATAGCGCTTCAGTTGTCCCCGCTTTTCGACTTCTGCCACAACCGCAGCGTCAAATCCCAGACCGGCATGAAACAAGAAGTAGCGGCCATTCACAGAGCCCAAGCCCACAGCGTGGATAGCGCCGCGATCGATGGTGTCGAGCAACACGCCGGTGGCCTCGACTGCGTCGTCGGGCAAGCCGAGGGTCCGGGCAAAGACGTTAGTTGACCCGCCGGGGAGCGCC
>JAUIIS010000183.1 GCA_030431575.1 Acidimicrobiia bacterium
ATGAGCGCCTTCGTTTGGGCGTTGGCACTGGCTGGAATTACGTGGAGTACAACGCCCTAGGTATCGACTTTGCCAGCCGCGGTCCTCGCCTCACCGAGCAGATCGAGCTGCTTCGCAAGTATTGGAGTGAATCGCTGTTCTCCTTCGATGGCCAATACGACTCGATAGACCGCGGCAACATCAATGTTCGGCCAAACCGCCAGATCCCCATTTGGGTCGGTGGCTTCAGCGAACCCGCCTTCCGGCGAGCTGGTGCACACGGCGACGGCTTCATCTATGCCGGTGACACCGAAGGGGTTCTTGCTGGCAAGGCTCGGGTAGAGCACTATCTCGCCGAAGCCGGCCGAGACCCGCAGGACTTTGGCCACGAGCTCATCATGTTGCGCGCCAGAGATCTCGACACCGCTGTGGCAACGGCCGAAACCTGGGAAGCTGCAGGTGGGACGCATGCCTCGGTCTGCACCATGGGGATGGGCCTCGACTCCACCGAAGCCCACCTCGACTACATAAGCGCCTACAAGGCAAAAACCACCTGAGGGTGGTTGCAGTTGCGCCGAAACCGGGATTGGGAAAGGCTGAGGCGAACCAGATCCCCAGGGGGACCACATGACCATCGATCACGACAGCTACGAAGACCTCACTGACTGCGGGCTTAGCCCCGAGCTCGAGGCCGAACTCTTGAGGGTGCAAAGCGAGTGCACCTTCATGTGGACCAACAAGAAAGGCGAG
This sequence comes from Acidimicrobiia bacterium, assembly GCA_030431575.1. Classification (GTDB taxonomy): domain Bacteria; phylum Actinomycetota; class Acidimicrobiia; order Acidimicrobiales; family UBA8592; genus JAUIIS01. Next base: position 730 of record JAUIIS010000183.1, read on the forward strand.
GCGTTCGGCGTGATCATGTCGTACCTGCCCAAGGACGGCAAGATGTGGCTGACCTGCGCCGAGCGTCGCGCCCGGATCCCGGCCCTACGCCGCTTCCCGCGTGCATCGCTGTGTGTCAACAGCACCGGCACGTCAGTGTCGGGAAGCCGCACCGTCACCTATAAAGGCGAATGCGTGATTCACAAGGACCGCGAAGTCCTTGACTGGTTCTACCCCGAGTTCGCTGCCCACCTGCGGCCCGACCCAGACCAAGCCGAAGCATTCCGCAAGTTCCTCGACTCGCCGGGTCGTGTCGTGATCGAGTTCACGCCTGACTACAAGCTTGGTTTCGATAGCGCCCTGATGTGGGCTCGTTCCCCCGAAGCCGAACGGAAGAAGTAGCCGGGGGTCGTTCGCGGTTGCCGGCTGTGATTGCGGGATGTGCTCGCTGGATGTTGCCGGGCTGCAAGTTGGTGTTTGCAAGGTCTGCTGCGGGGTCGGGTGTGGTGCATTTCATTTCGGCTCGTTTGTGCCGTCGGCCGTGGTCGTACCGAAATGAAATGCACCACACCCGACCCCATTAGAAGGGGACCGCGGCGGCTGTTGGGCGTCGAGGTAGCCTCCGGCACAACTGCTTCGAGGGGTCGTTGGTCGCCGCTGGCGGTCGCCGCAGTATGGGCTAGCCGAAGAGGAGTTGATCTACGGGCGCGAAATCGTCGCGGAGGGGGGAGGCGTTGTCGATGAAGGTGGCGGCTTCGTCGGCCGTGAGGACGCGGCCGTCGGCGGGGGCTATGGCCAGCTGGGGGATGGGTTCGTTGGAGGCGACCAAGATGACGTTGACGCTGCGTTGTTCGGGGAGGCCGCCGGTGGGCTGGATGACGGCGACGTGGTTGAAGACCTGTTGCAGGGTGGCTAGTTCGGCTCGAGCGAATTTGTAGTCGCCGCCATCGATGACGTTCATGACGTAGAGGCCGTTGGGGCGCATGACCCGCTCGACTTTGCTGAGGAACTCTCGGGTGGTGAGATGCCACGGCACCGATGCGCCCGAGAACGCGTCGCCGACGACGAGGTCGTACTGGTTGGTGGCTAGGTCGTCGAGTGCTAGGCGGGCGTCGCCGGTTTGGACCTGGAGCGCGTCGGTCTGCACCAGGCCCAGTTCGTTCTCGGCGATCTTGACGAGTTCGCTGTCGATTTCGAGGACGAGGTCGTCGCTGCCGGGGCGAACGGTTTGGAGGTAGCGCGGGAACGAGAAGCCGCCGCCGCCAATGTGCAGGCTGCTGATTGGCCCGCCGGGGCGTGCTTCTGCGACTTGGGCGAAGAGGCGGATGTAGCGGATGTCGAGATCGGTTGGGTCTTCGAGGTTGACGTAGGCGTGGCGGAGCCGGTCGAGGATGAGGTTGCGGCCGTTGGGGTTGGTGGCGCTCTGTTCAACCACGACGCAGAAGTATCCGGTTTCGTGTTGGCACGGCGAGTCAGAAGCGACACCTAAGCCGAGGCAGGCCAACAGCACCAGCGCAACTGGCGCGGCAGGCGCCGTGCGTGCGAGGCCCCAATGGGTTGCTGCGCCAGACGCCACTAGTACCGCGCCGATAACGATGACGATTGGTTTGCTGGGCAACGCCGACACCAGCACGAAGCCGGTGATGAAGGTGCCTGCCAGCGCGCCGATGGTGCCGGCCGCTGACAGGCCACCAACCACAGACCCGGTGTCTTCGAGGCTTCGCAGGCGCAGCTTGGCCACCATGGGGCTAACGGCGCTGAGGACGGCGGCGGGAAGGAAGAACGCAACGCCGGTGAGTAGCACGATGGAGAGCGGGTCGTTACTGAGCTGGGGGCCAACGGTTGACACGATGGGCAGTGACAGCCAGCTGAGTGCTCCGCCGGCGGCTAAGGCTACGCCGATGAGCGGCCCGGGGTCGGTGCGGTCGGCGAGTTCTCCGCCGGCCCACGCGCCGAGCGCGATGCCGGCCAGCACGGTGCCGATGATTCCGGTGAAGGTTTCGAGCGAAATGCCCACGTAGGGAGCCATCAATCGGCCAGCCACGATTTCGAGGACCAGCACAGCGGCCGAACTGCCAAACACCAGGGCTCGGGCCACCCAAGCGCTCATGGCGTGTCCGCTCGTGGCGCTGCGTCTGGTGCCATCGGTGGGGTCGCCAGTTGTGTTCGGGTCCTCAGCCATGACATGCAAGGTTACGAGCCGTGCCAGCAGATGAGCCCGTCCAACCAAATCCTTCCACGCGGCGGCGCAACGCCTGGCCTCGCTGGAGCGTTGGCACTAGGGTCTGCGTCGCCTATGACATCCGGGGGGACACATGGCCGAGAAGTACTACGTAACCGACACGGATCTTTCTGATCGCTTTCCGCTCTACACCAGAGCCAATGTGGGAGAGGTCTTTCCCGATCCGGTCACGCCGCTCACGAGCACCACCACGCTGTGGTTTGCTGAGCTGGGTTGGCGCGATGCATGGGAGCGTATGGGGGCGTTCGATCAGGGCGAGTTCCCGGCCGATCAGTTCTGTCAGCTCGGCGTGGTGGGTGGCTATTGCTACCTCAACGCATCGATGATTCGGATCTTTGGCGAGCGGGCGCCCGGGTTGAGCTGGCGCGACATGGACGAGCAGTTCTTTGGGGCCATGCCAGGGGTGCCGCCTTATGAGGCCATGGATGGCGACGAAGACCCAGCAAAGACCGAGGCTATTGGCGAGACGTTTGCTTGGGTCTTGGCCCAAACAAGCCTCGACCAGCTTGATGAGCTCACCGAGGATCGCCGGTCCACCAAGGAGCTGCGAGATACCCGCCCGGACCTGTCGACGATGTCCAACGAGGAACTGTTCGCGGACTTCGTGCGATTCTCAGAGGTCGACCACCGCCTTTTGTTCTCGCATCACCTCTTTGCTACCTACATGGCAACGGTGCCGGTGGGCATCATTGCCGGTGTTGCTGGGGCGGTCGAACGGCCCGACCTATTGATGCCCATCATCGCTGGCATTGGCGAGGTGGATTCGGCTGCACCGTCGTTTGCGTTGTGGGACATGGGGCGTACGGTGGCGGCGTCCACCGAGTTGACGGCTGCCTTCGATGCGGGTGCTGCGACGGTACTTGCCACGTTGGGCGAGTCGGACTCACCTGAGGCTGTGACATTCGTGAAGGACTTCGAGGACTTCTTGTACGAGTTCGGTTCTCGAGGTCCAAACGAATGGGAGTGCCGGTCGCCTACCTGGGACACCAAGCCTTCGCTGGCGTTGGGTGCCATCGAGCGCATGCGTATGGCGGCCGAGGACCAGGCCCCGGCGGTGTTGCACGCTGCCAGGGTCGAGGAACGTGCCGCTGCATCCGCAGAGCTGTTGGCCATGGTTGAGGGCGATGCCGAAACCCACGGCACGTTGAGCGCTGCTATTGCCTCCACCGCGGCGTGGTTGCCTGGGCGCGAACGCACCAAGACCAACAACATTCGCCTCATTCACGAGATGCGTGTGCGCATGCGTGAGATTGGCCGCCGCATGGTCGACCTGGGCGGGTTCGACGAGATCGAGGACTTTGGGTTTGTCACCCAGGACGAATACCCGGCGCTGTTCGAGGCCCCCACGTCTTTGCTCGAAACGGTGCGCGAGCGGCGCCGCGAATACGAGGGTTGGCTTGAGAAGGAGCCGGAGTTTGTGTTCTCGAAGCCTCCTGCGGATCCCGCCACGTGGCGCCGTCGCGACAGCACCGACAGCGAAGCTGTGGCAACCGGCGACGCGTTACAGGGGATCCCTGGTTGCTCGGGTGTGGTTGAGGGCAGGGCCCGGGTCGTGCTAGATAGCAACGACCCCACTGCGCTAGAGCCGGGCGACATCTTGGTGGCCCCCATCACCGATCCGTCTTGGACGCCGTTGTTTGTGCCTGCCGCCGGTGTGGTGGTGGATGTTGGGGCACCGTTGTCGCATGCCATCATTGTCAGCCGCGAGCTTGGCATCCCTTGCGTGGTGTCGGTTACCGACGGCACGCGACGGATCCCCGATGGCGCGACCATCCGTGTCGATGGCGACACGGGCACCGTGACGATTCTCTAGCGGCCTCGCCGGTCCGCCTCAGGAGCCATACCAGGAGGGCTAGCCGTTGAACTCGGCGAGGTTGAGGTCCTTGGCTGCTCTGGCGAATCCATTGGTCATTGCTTCGATGAGGCCGAGCGCGCGAGGGTCAGACTGGTGAGAGTGCTCGCCCGCCGATAGTATGTGACCATACAATATGTGCACCGACGACCCATTGGCGTCTCAAAGAGATGGCAGCACTGTCGGTGCATCCAGCCCGGTGGTCACCGAGCTGCCCCCCAACGAAGGAAGTGCCATGCGTGAGGTAGTAGTCGTCGAAGCCGTCCGGAGCCCTTTGGGCAAGCGAAATGGGGGATTGTCCTCCATGCACGCCATCGACCTGCTTGGTCAGGTGCAGGCCGAGCTGTTTAAGCGCAGCGGTGTCAACCCGGCCGAGGTTGGCCAGGTCGTGGGCGGCTGTGTTGGCCAAGTCGGCATGCAGTCGATGAACGTGGCCCGCAACGCGTGGCTGACCGCTGGTCTTCCTCTCGAAGTCGCGGCAACCACCGTCGACGCCCAGTGCGGTTCTTCCCAACAAGCCACCAACCTGGCGTATGCCTTGGTTGCGGGTGGTGTTGTGGATGCTGCGGTTGGCTGCGGTGTCGAGGTCATGAGTGCTGTGCCCATGGGCTCCACCATCCCGCGCGAACCAAACGTTGGTAAGCCCATCAACAAGAACTACTGGGAGCACTACGAGTTCACGTCGCAGTTCGAGGGCGCCGATCGCATCGCCAAGCAGTGGGGCATCAGCCGCGAAGACACCGATGCCTTTGGCAAGCTCAGCCAAGACCGGGCCGCACAAGCTTGGGAAGAAGATCGCTTCGGCACCCAGATCTTGTCCATCGACGCGCCCGACCTGGGCGAAGACGGCAAGCCAGCCGGGACCACGCACACGGTCAGCCGCGACGAGGGTCTGCGTGATACCACGCTTGAAGCTCTTGCCGGCCTTCGCCTCAACCAAGAACACGGCGTACACACCGCTGGCACGTCGTCGCAGATCTCCGACGGCGCCGCCGCTGTGCTTTTGATGACACGCGACAAGGCCAACGAACTTGGTCTCAAGCCGCTGGCCACCATCGTGGACAGCTGCCTTGTTGGTTCTGATCCTGTCCTCATGTTGACCGGTCCCATCGGCGCCACCCAGAAGCTGTTGGCTGACAACAACATGACCATGGGCGACATCGACGTGGTCGAGATCAACGAAGCGTTTGCTTCGGTGGTGCTGGCTTGGGAGAAAGAGCTCAGCCCTAATATGGACACCGTCAACCCCAACGGTGGGGCCATTGCGCTCGGTCACCCGCTTGGTGGCACCGGTGCAGTGTTGTTGACCAAAGCTGTCCACGAGCTTCAGCGCACCAACAAAGAACACGCCATTGTCACCATGTGCTGCGGTGGCGGCTTGGGGACGGGCACGCTTCTGCGGGCCGAAGGCTAGCGGCCGCCAATTCCTGGCAATGACCAGCAATCACGAGCTTGACGCGCCGCCTTGGCTACGGGTGGAATCCACCATCATGGCCACGGCGCGCGCCATCAGACAGGCCTACGACAAGCGGTTCGAAGAACTCGACCTGAACTTGTCTGAAGCCAGCCTGTTGGCCTTCGTCGAAGAGAGCGGACCGCTAACCCAGACTCGCCTGGCCGAACGGTTGGGCCTGGGGCGCGCCGCCACCGGATCGGTCATCGACGCGTTGGAAACCCGAGGCGTGGTTAGCCGAGAACCAGACCCCGACGACCGTCGGGTGTGGCTGGTCACCGTGACCGCAGCGGGTAAAGAGCTGGTGGCCGAGGTCACCAAGCGAGACACCGTTCTACGTAAAGAGCTGCGCTCGGGTATCAGCCGGGACGAGCGCCACCAGCTCGCCGACCTGCTGGTGCGGTTGGGCCACAACCTGGCCGCGGTCCTCGTGGCCGACGAAGACCAGTAGCGTCGCTTTCATCACCAAATCTCAATGAACCTCAACTAGGAGAACAAGAACACCAATGGACGTTTCAGGAGCATCTGCCATCATCACCGGCGGCGCCTCGGGCCTGGGCGAAGCAAGCGCTCGTCGTCTTGCCGCCCTCGGTGCGCACTGTGTGCTGATCGATCTCAACGAAGAAAAGGGCAACGCTGTTGCCTCCGACATCAATGGCATCTTTGTCAAAGCCGACGTGGCCGACGAAGAACAAGTCCTTGCCGCCATCACCGCCGCCACCGAGATGGGCCCGTTGCGCGTTCTCGTGAACGGTGCCGGCATCGGTAGCGCCGGCCGCACGGTTGACCGTAACGGCAACCCAATGGACCTCAAGACGTTCGAGTTTGTGGTGCGGGTCAACCTGATCGGCACCTTCAACTGCACGCGCCTGGCCGCGGCAGCCATGGCCAAGACCGACCCGGTTGACGCCGACGGCCAACGTGGCGCCATTGTCAACATGGCCTCGGTTGCCGCGTTCGATGGCCAGACCGGTCAGAACGCCTACTCGG
>JAUIIS010000184.1 GCA_030431575.1 Acidimicrobiia bacterium
TGGGGCGATGACCGGCAGCATGGTTGGGTGCGCTCCGGTCGGCTGTTCGAACAGCCCTGGGCTTCGTGGCGACGGCAAGTATTCAGCGGAGAACCCGGTGATTGCCGGAAGGACAAATGCCAGGCCTGCCGAGCGGTACGACCACACACCAGCGGTGTTCTGTGGAGCGAACCTGATGAACGTGTTGGTGTTCGGCCAGGTTGCCTCGCGGCGATCCTGGGCATCGCCGTGGTCTTTCGGCGTCTCGTTTCTCAGCTCCTTGGCCGCCAAGAGCAGCTTGCCGTAGATGTCAAAGGTCAGCTGTAGCCGTCGCGACGTGCCCCGGTAGAACATGGGCGCCCGGTCTTGATGCGCGCGCACAACGCCGTTGGCGAACCAACCGTCGAGTTCGACCAGAGCCAGCCTGGCTCGTTGCAGCCAGCGTCGCTGCGCACCAGTGTCGGCCAAGTTGCGCGCCACAGCGTTGGCCGCCAACTCAACGGTCATGGCCAAGCCCAAGATGCCAACGGATCTTCCCCACACGACCGCCCCGCCCGGTTGGGCAATCTGGTCGAGGTCGGCCAAGACGTTTCGGAACCCATCGGTCCACAGATCGCCCAACTCTTCGGCAAGGGGTTCGGCGAAGAGGTACATGTCGGGGGTGTAGATGTCGTAGTGATCCCACGTGCCCATACCGTCATTGATCCACCCGTTCGGCTGCGAGCCCAGCATGTCTCTGGTGCGCTGCACAAAGGTGTCGAGGTGGGTGACCGGTTGGCCCGAAGGCTCTAGCGCAGCCCTTGCAGTCAAGACTCGGGCGGCAACAATGGCGTAGTTGGGCGGCAGATCGTTCTCGCCCAAAAGCCGAGCCACAGTCTTTGGGCTGTCTGCTGCTGCAAGGACATGCGGGTGAAGTTCCGCCGGGATGGCCTCTAGCCCGCCCAACCGCAGCACCGTCTCCGCTACCCGGTAGGAGTAGAAGGCCTCGACCTCATCGGGGTTCAGTTCGCGTAGCGAAGCGATGATGGCTTGGCCCAGGTCGGCGTTGTCCACGGTGGAGACCCCGGCGTCGACCAGCAGGCCCATCACATACAACAGGTCTGCCACGGTGTCGCCAAGCACTGGGTGTCCGGCATAGATGCTGGGCAAGGTCAGCCCATCGGCGTTGCTGCGGCTGAAGCGTTCGACCTGGCCGGTGACGAACTCGACCAGATCGTCGGCCAGGCACAGCGCTGCGGTTGTCGGTTTGTCAACGCCAGGTTGGGCCGCTGGTTGTTCAGGCGATGCGGTCAAGTTGATCCTTGGTGACTTCGTTCGCCGCGGGCTGGTTTCGACTCCAGCGGGCGATCTCGTCGATCACATACTCGGTCATTCGTTTCACTTCGCTGCCTTGAGAACCGGCCAGGTGCGGCGTCAGTACCACGTTGGGCATAGCCCGCAACGGGTGGTCGTCGGGAAGCGGTTCGGGGTCGGTCACATCAAGCACGGCCAGAATCCGGCCCTCGCCGGCGTGCACTCCAAGTGCGTCGTGGTCCAGCAGGCTGCCGCGTGCGGTGTTGATCACCACGGCGCCGTCTTTCAGAAGCGCCAGCTGGTCTGGCCCAATCATGTGCCGTGTAGAGGGAAGCTCCGGCGCGTGGATAGACAAGACGTCGCAGCCAGCACACAGTTCGTTCAGTCCCTGCTTCTCGACACCGAGAGCGTTGGCCTGTTCAAGCGTGACGAACGGGTCGTACAAGGTGACGCGCAAATGGGGGAACGGCTTGAGAAGTTCGATGACTCGGCGTCCCACCATGCTTGCCCCCACAAGGCCAATGGTGCGGTTGTAGTTGCCCAACTGTGCGTTTTGGGCCACATCGTCTAGCGCGAACGGTCCGCCAGCACGCCAAAAGACGCGCTTGTTGGCAAAGAAGATGGACGCCAACGTGAACTCGGCCACTGGCTCGGCGTTTGCTAGAGCGCCACTGGTGACCCGGATGTCGCGTTGCCAAAGACCGTCGCTGACCACCGACTTCACTGTGCCGGCGGCGTATGCAAACAGGCCGAGGTTGGGGGCCAACGCCAGCATGTCGCTGTCTAGCGGTGGGCAGCCCCAATGGCCGAGGACAACATCGGCAGTGGCAAGGAGGGCTGGCGCGCGTGGGTCTGACCACGCGGTGATCGGCTCGGCGTTTAGCAACGTTCCCAACGAGGCGATGCGATCGAGGTCCCGTCGTGAGAACAGCTTCATGCGGTCGGTGTGCGCCATGACAATGGCGGGCGATTGGCGCGTCATGGTCGTTAGGACCGAGGAGGCCGGCCACAAACTCGATGGTCCAACTGCCCACGAAACCAAGCTCGGTGAGGAACGCAACCTTAGCTTCGACTTCGGGCCTGATCTCAGCAAGTGTTGGTGCTCGCATGGTGGTGAAGTCCAAGAAGTTGACGTGGGCATGGGTGATGCGGTCGCCGTATGCGTCGAAGCGGGCCCGCAGGTAGTCGGGATCTTCGTGGGTGTGGACAATGGCTTGCATCTGGGGGCCGCCTCCAGCCGCAGCAAAGATCCGTGCCGCCACGGCAGGGTCTTCGGCGACCGAGATGCCGTGATGGCACTCACACAGCGCCGCGCAGTCGGGAGGCAAGTGGTCCACGAAGGCTGCCAGTCGCTCCGCGTATTGGTCGACGCCATCGGCGTTGTTGCCCACGTTGAACTTCACGCCTGTTGCCCCAAACCGAGCGCACCAAGCAGCAACAGCATCTCGTTCGCTCGAGTCTGGCGGATCGAAAGAGACGTAGCTGTTGAAGATATCCACCCGGACCGGGTGGTCGAGCACGCGGTCTAGCTCGTCACCGTTCAAGGTAGTGAGGTGACGGTCCCACACTTCCAAACCGTCGAACCCAGCCGCTGCCACCTGGTCCAGTATCGACGGCAACGCCAGGGTGGGCCGGCCGTCGTCGTGCACCGTAGACCAGCGGTTGGGCTCCAAAGCCACGGTTCCGAGCAGAACAGAAGAAGGTTCAGGCACAGACGCACTGTAATGCCAGCGGCGACGACAGGTTCCGGCCGAGGTAGCCTCGCCCGATGCGAGGAATCGCCCCGACCGGCGCTGAAAAAGCTGCGCCAAGATGCCCCTCGCAATAAACCGGGCAATCTCGTATAATTAGGCAAACCATTTCTTGTCCTACTCGTGATGCCCCAAAGGAGCTCTCATGATCACTCTTACTGACGACGCCACTTCCAAGGTTGGCGAGTTGATCAAGGCCGAAGGCGACGAAGCTCTCGCGTTACGGGTCGCGGTGCGACCTGGCGGCTGCTCGGGTTTCAGCTACGAAATGTTCTTCGACACCGATGTAGCTGAAGACGACAACACCCTCGAGTACGGCGACGTGCGCGTCGTAGTCGATGCTTCCAGCGCCATGCTGCTCGAGGGCGCAACCCTCGACTACAAAGACGGCCTCGAACAATCTGGGTTCTCCATCAACAACCCCAACGCCCAGCGCACCTGCGGCTGCGGTCAGTCCTTTAGCTAGCCTCGATCTTCGCCGCACGTGGCGGCGAAGAAGAGCTGTCGCCGCCACGTGCGGCGAAGAAGAGCTGTCGCCGCCACGTGCGGCGAGGAAGATAGCGACCAACGAGTCTCGCCGTTCGTGTCTCCACGAGCGGCGTTTCCCGTTTTGGCGCTGCTTCGCGATTCTCGCGCTGCTCCGCGATATCAACGCGGTTTCGCAGTATCAACGCGGCTCCGCGGTATCCACCTTGTTCCGCAGTGCTCGGCCTGCTCCACGTGCGTTCTGGGGCTCGACCGGCGGCTTTGGGAGTTGCTAGCCCAGCGTGGCGAGGGCTTCAGCGATCTCGTCGCGGTCGAAGCTGTAGTCCAGCCGTGCCGTGACCGTGCCGTCCGCTGCTGCCACCAACAAGCTGGGTTCAAAGGCCAGGTTGTAGGCGGACACGACGGGGGCCAGCAGATCCGGGGTTGGACCCTCGGCGGTGAGTTGCTGCGGGTCGGTGTACACCTCGGCGTGAATGACATCGGCCGTGGCTTCTGGATTGAGTTCGATCAAAAGATCTACAACCGGTCCACACGACACCGTCTGGCAGAATCCAGGCGTGGCGATCATCAACACGGTGGGCCGCCCATTGTCCAACACCATGTCGAGGCTTACTTCGTGGAATGGGCAAGGCTCGAATCGGGTGCAGATAGGGTCGACGCCGCGGGCATCGTCGACCGTGGGTGTGGCCACCGACCGCAGCGGGTCGCCAACTTGGACGAGGCCAAGGTCGGCCGGGTTTCCCACCACAAACTGTGTTTGTTGATCCTGGCCCGCCACGGTGACATCGAGAGTGTAAGACCCTTCCTCGGTCGCGTCGAACACCAGCGGATAATGCGCTGCAGCCAGCCCGGCAGAGCGTTCGGGGAGTACCACGCTACTGGTCGTACCCTCGGGGGTCGTGAGTGTTCCCTCGATGGTGGCCGGGACGCCGTTCACCATGGGCAGGCCATCGGCATCGGCCAGCCCAAAGACGGCCCGGGTCCCTAACCCGGTTGCCAAGCTGGTGGGAGCCCGGACTCCATCGGCAAACAACGACTGCAAAAATACGGTGCCATCGCTGGCGTCGCCTGAGCTGACCGAGTTACCGGTGCTGTCAGAAGAGGATTCGCCTCCAGAACAGGCAGCGGCAAGCGCCAAGCCGCCCGTGGCCAACAAGAAACGGCGCCGGGGAAGGCCAGCGGCTGGGGGGCAGGTGTCCATGCCAGCACCTTATTGCTCAGGGTTTGCATACCCCACGTCGCCCCAGAACCAGACAGCCAACAAAATGGCTCTGCTACTTGGTGGGTCTGCGGTTCATTCCATCACCACACCATTAGCCTCGGGCCATGAGCGATCTTGTATCGACACCGATCAGCGACGAACCAAGCAGCTTTTCAGTGGTGGTCAACGGCAGCACAGTCGAACTACCCGACGAGGGCGCTTCGCTGCTCGACGTCCTGCGCAACCGACTTGGGTTGACTTCTGTCAAAGACGGTTGCAGCCCACAAGGACAATGCGGCTGTTGCACTGTCCTGGTCGACGGTCAAGCCCGGGTGTCTTGCGTCACGCCGGCGCGGCGGGTCAAAGACCGCAAGGTCACCACCCTCGAAGGCCTCGACGACGCCCACAAGTGGGCCGACGCACTCTGTGCCACGGGCGGCAGCCAATGCGGGTTCTGTACCCCCGGCATTGTCATGCGCCTCGCCGCCACCGAAGCTAAACATGGCCCGCTCGACGAAGATCGAACCAAAGACGCGCTCAAAGCTCACCTGTGCCGGTGCACGGGTTGGCAGACAATCGTCGAAGCCGCCGTCGATCTCCCCAAACACGACCCGGGCCGAGACCTAGATCTGGCCGGGCAACGAGCACAGCTCGAAGGGGGGACCCAACAGATCGTGGCCCCGTCGGTCAGCATGGGAAACGCCGGGTTTGCCGACGACACAGCCCCCGCCGACGCCCTCATCGCGGTTATGGGTGCCGACGGCGAATGGGTTGTGGCTGAAACGCTCACCGAGGCGCGGGCAACCGCGGGCAAGGTGCAAGGTCGGCGTACAACCGCCAATGCCGAGCCTCCCATCGCGGTGCCGGACGGCGATTGGGATCTCACCCTCAGTACCAGTTGGGTCGAGCCCGCCTACCTCGAAACCGACGCAAGCTGGTGCGTGCCCGGTGGCGAACCGGCCACCGTGTTGGCCAACGGGGGAGCGTTCGGCGCCAAACTGTCCTCAGAAATACCCCAGGTTGCCGCCAGGCTCGCCAACAAGCATGGTCGCGCCGTCAGGGTCCTGGCCTCACGCGAAGACTCGGTCCGGAATGGGCCCAAGCGTCCGCCGCTCGCCGCAGGTATCAACGCTGACGGCAGTGGTGTCATCCGAGTAGCTCAGACACCAGGTATCGCCGAAGCCATTGCACAGGTGGCGCCCAACCTTGACGTCGAAGAGGTACAAATCGCAGGTCCGCCAACCTCGGCGGCTTTGCGCGCCGCCGGCTGGGCCGAAGCCCTGATCTTGTTGCACGCGGCCAATGCAGCACCCATCGTTGCCCCAAACGGGGCCACCGCAAGCGCCACCTTCGACGGCGACACCATTGCGGTAGAGGTCGATTGCGGCACGCTTCTGGACCACGCCGTAGCTCGCTCGTATGCCATTGGTGCAGCGCACATGGCTTACAGCTGGGTGACCGCCGAGTCGCTCACGCTCAACCCAGACGGGCACGTCGAAGACCTCACTGTGCGCAGCTTCAACATCGTCCGAGCCGTCGACACCCCCCGCATTGACGTCACCTTCGTTGCCTCTCAAGACCAACCCATCAACGGCTCTGACGCGGCCTTTGCTGCGGTTGCCGCAGCCGTATGGCAACAACGCGGACTGGGCGCCATCTGGCCCACGGGTTAGCCCCGTCGTCGCGTCGCTGCGCCAACACCGCTGCGCTGAGCCCACCCCACACGCTCTGGTTGGTACCCTGCCAACCATGTCGAAGCCAGTGGGCCCTTATACACCTATCGTTCGCGCCGGAGATTGGCTGATCTGCTCAGGCCAGGTTGGTATCGCCGACGGCGCTCTGGTGCCGGGCGGGCTCGAACCCGAACTTCGCCAAGCCATGGCAAACATGAAGGCGTTGCTTGAAAGCGAGGGCGCCTCAATGGACCTCGTCACTAAGACCACCGTCTTCTTGACCGATATGAACGACTATGCCGCAATGAATGCGGTCTACATCGAACTCTTCGGCGATCACCGTCCGGCCCGCTCTGCGGTAGCCGTTGCGGCATTGCCGATCGGCGCGGTGGTAGAACTCGAAGCTTGGGCCTGGGCTCCGCGAGACTAGTCAGCGAAGCCCCACTACTTAACGAGGAGCACCATGGGTGGAACAGTTGTCATCATCATCTTGCTAAGCGTCGTCGTGCCCGTAGCCATCATCATGACCGGGCTCATTGCCTCTGGTCTGCTCGGGTTCGTCATCAAGAAAGATGTCGATGCAGAGTTCGAGGGCCATGAGCTCCTCGAGCTCTCCAACAAGTCTTAGGTAACGCAACCTTTCGATAGGCGCCCAACCGGCATGGTCACACACAACCCCAAATGGAAACTCTGGATCGCTGTTCTGGTGCTCGCGCTCGGCGCGTCCGCGTGCGGGCTTCTCTCTGACGACGAACCCGACGAGGAAGTCGAGTTTGGTATCGCCGGCGGAACCGACCAAGACGGAAATCCTCTTTCTCCATCGTTGCCGCCAACA
>JAUIIS010000185.1 GCA_030431575.1 Acidimicrobiia bacterium
GCCTGGTTCTGGCGTTCCAGCTGCATACGCAGGAGGCAGACAACGTCGGATTCTCCCAACACGTTGTCGAGGTCCTGGCGCACCGCGACCGGCCAGTGGTCTATGTGGGCAGGCAGCAGCGTGTTGGGGGCGACGAAAGTGACCTCGGCGCCCAGGGCGACAAAAGCCCAGAGGTTGCTTCTGGCTACCCGAGAGTGTTTGATGTCGCCGACGATGGCGATCTTTAAGCCCTCAAGGCTGCCAAGGTGGCGCTTGATGGTGTAGCTGTCGAGCAGCGCCTGGGTGGGGTGGGCCCGCCAACCATCTCCGGCGTTGATGATGGCGGCGTCGGTCCACTGGGTGATCTGGTGAGGCACACCTGCGGAGCGGTGGCGCACAACGATGGCATCGATGCCCATTGCGGTGATGGTCTCGACGGTGTCTCGGAGCGATTCGCCTTTGTTGACCGATGAACTCGACACCGAAAAGTTCAACGTGTCGGCGCTCAGGCGTTTGGCCGCGGTCTCGAAACTCAAGCGGGTGCGGGTGGAGTCTTCCCAAAAAAGCCAAGCAATGGTCTTGCCCCGCAAGGCCGGGACTTTGGGGATTCGGCGCTGGGTGACCTCGAGGAAACGATCGCTTAGTTCATGGATTTCCTCGATGCCGCTGCGGCCAAGGTCGTCGATGCTTAGGAGGTGTTGACTCATGCTTGGTCGCCAACCTGGTATTCGCCGAGCGAAACACCATCGGGGTTGACATCGACCAGTTCGTCTCGCCGTGTGGGGAGGTTCTTGCCCACGAAGTCGGGGCGAATCGGCAGCTCTCGGTGACCTCGGTCCACCATGACGGCGAGCTGTACCGCTTGGGCTCGACCAAAGTCGGTGAGGGCATCCAATGCGGCTCTGATGGTGCGTCCGGTGAACAAGACGTCGTCGACAAGGACCACGATGCGGTTGGTGAGGTCGAAGGGGATGTCGGTGGGTGCTTGGTGGGTAACCGGGCGCAGTCCAATGTCGTCGCGGTAGAACGCGACATCCACCACGCCGAGGTCGGGAGCTTTGCCCTCGATCTCGGCAAGGTTCTCGGCGAGGCGTCTGGCGAGCGGCACACCGCCGGTTTGCAACCCAATGATGGCCACCTGGTCGAGGCCTTGGTTTCGCTCGACAATCTCGTGCGCCATGCGCCACAGAGCTCGGCGAACATCGTCGGCGTCCATCACCTTGCTTCGGGCAACAAAAACGCCCCCGTCAGGGGGCGTCGACGTTCGCTCGCGTTCGGCCACTAGCGCTACTCCTCGTCCGTTTGGGCCTCACGGGACCCTCTTCACGGTCTTCGGATCACATAGTAGGCCAGCTTTGCCGCGAGGCAACGCCTTCTACGGGATTTCTGCGCGGCAGGCAAAGACCACAGTCTGTGGATCGCTAGGACTGGCCCCTAGCTTCACAAATCCAGCGCGCGTGGCGACCCTGTGCGCTGGCTGGTTCTCGACATGGCAGGTGGCAAGCAGCGCCGACCCGGCACAGCCCCCGGGGGCAAGGAACCAGCGGGCGACGGCATGGGTAGCTTGACTGGCCAGGCCTTGCCCTCGCGCCCATGGGGCGGTCCAGTACCCCACCGTCGCAGCGCGTCGTTGGGCGACAAAGGATGCCAGGCCCACCTCACCGGCCACCTTGCCGTCAACGTCAATCACGACGTCAAGGGCCACACCAGTGTCACTGCGGCGTTGCCAACCAGCAATCCAGCGTTTAGCGACCTCCATGGAGGGCGCCGGTGGGTTCGTCCACTTCGCCACCTCAGGATCGCCCCATGCAGCGACAAGCTGCTCGACATCACTTTGGTGCCAGCGCCGCAACACGAACGACGCTGAGTCGGCCGTAGCGGGTACAGCAAGCAACCCTGCGGGCCATTCTGTGGCTGCCATAGACACAGCTGAAGCCCCCACCCGAAGCAAATGTCCTAGTCGTCGATGTCGAAGCCGAGGTCAGGGATCTCGACCCCGGGACGTAGCTCTGCGGCGAGGCGGGCCAAAACACCGTTGACGAACTTGCTCGAGGCATCGGTTGAATATTCGGCCGCCAACTCGACCGCCTCGGAAATGATGGCGCCAGGTGGGATATCGGGCCGCTCGGCAAGTTCGAAGGTGGCCATGCGCAACAGGGCTCGATCTACCGCGGGCATGCGGGCAAGCTTCCAGTGATGGCTTGCGTCTTCGATACGAGCATCGATCTCGCCAACGCCGGTGCTCAGGGCGGGGGCCAGTTGGCCCGCGTACCCCTTGAGTGGCAGCGGCAAGGCCTCGATGACCTCGGCCATTGTTTGGCCCTTGACCTCGGCCTCGTACAACAAGCCCAGGAGGCGCTCACGGCCCTCTCGGCGAGAACCAGCGGCCGCAACTGCTCCAGAATCGGCCATCAGGCGCGGCTGATGTAGGAGCCGGTACGAGTGTCGACTTTGATCAGTTGGCCTTGTTCTACAAACAGAGGCACCTGAACGACCAGACCGGTTTCGAGCGTCGCCGGCTTGGTGGCCCCCGACACGCGATCGCCTTGAATACCGGGCTCAGTTTCGGCAATGGTGAGTTCGACTGACGCGGGCAGATCGGTGCCCACGACTTCTGTGCCATACATAAGCAGCACTGCGGCAGAACCTTCGATGATGTAGTTGGCGGCATCGCCAAGCGTGGCGCGTTGCACGCTCATCTGGTCATAGCTCTCATTGTCCATGAAGACGTAGCCGTCGCCGTCGTCATAGAGGTACTGCATCTCGCGCTTGTCGATGTTTGCCCGCTCGACTGACTCGCCGGCACGGAAGGTCTTTTCGACGACGGCCCCGGAACGGACGTTCTTGAGCTTGCTACGGACAAAGGCGTGACCTTTGCCGGGCTTGACATGCTGAAACTCAACAACGTGCATCAGGTTGTTATCGAGAACCAGGGTCATCCCGTTCTTGAGGTCGTTGGTGGAGACGGTTGCCATGGCTGGGCACTCTACCGCCAGGCGGACACGAGGGGCGCCTTAGGCGAACCACTGAGGCACTCGGCACCATCGCCGGTGACAATCAGGAGGTCTTCCCACCGCACGCCGCCTTGCCCCTCGAAGTACACGCCGGGCTCGACGGTCACAACCATGCCCGCTGCCAGGACGTCCGGGCTCACCCGGTTGACACGGGGCATCTCGTGGATATCGAGCCCTACCCCATGGCCTGTGCCGTGGCTGAACGCTTCGGCCCAGCCGGCCTCGCCAATGACTGCACGGCAGGCTTCGTCGACGGCCGACGTTTCTACGCCGTGTTTCACCGTCGCCGCCCCAGCGGCCTGAGCCCGTTGGACGACCTCGAGTTGGCGAGCTTGGAGTTCGGTGGGTTCGCCAACGATGAACGTCCGCGTCATGTCTGAGCGGTACCCGTCTACCAAGGCGCCGACGTCGATAACAACGAGGTCTCCGGGCACAATCGGTCGGTCGGTTGGGCGTGCGTGCGGCAGCGCAGCGTTGGGGCCAGCGGCCACGATGGTCTCGTACGCGCTCGCCGTGGCTCCAAGCGCTTGCATGGTGTGGTCGAGCTGCAGCGCGATTTGGCGCTCGGTGGGCGTTTGCTCCAGCAGCGCTGCTGTGCGCGCCAATGCCTCATCGGCGATAGCTGCTGCGGTTCGCATGCGGTCGAGCTCGCCCGCATCTTTGATGGCACGCAGACCAAGAATGAGCCCACTGGTTGGCACCAGTTCTGCCGTGCAGGAGGCCGCAAACCGCTGTTGGTTCGCCCACGTCAGCTGATCGGCTTCTACCCCGACGCGGGCGCAGGTGAGGGCCTCACCAAGCGCAGTGAGGGGGTCGGACGCGATAACAGTAGTGGCCTCGAGATGGTTCGCCTCTAGCTCTTGGGGCGCTTGTGCCTGGTAGCGGCCATCGGTGTACAGCACCAGAGAGTCGTCATCGATCCATGCTGTGGCGTTTGAGCCGGTGAACCCAGTGAGCCACTTGATGTTGGTCAACGAAGTGACTACCAGACCCTCGATGTCGTGCTCGGTAAGTGCGGCGCGCAGCCTGTTGGCTCGCCCGCGCACATCCATGGCGATGAAGCTGGGAAGCGGCCTTGGCGCTCTGGTCATGGTTGCACCATGGCCTTGAGCGCATCGGCCAACAATTCGCGGTCCTCGACCCGTACGGGTTCGACCCCGTTGGGTCCGTCGAGCACGAAGGTCACACCGTCTACTGCCTTCTTGTCCTTGCTAAACAGATCGATGAGTTGGCTGTGGTTGGTGTTTGCGGGCAGATGCCCCACGAGGTCGTAGTGGGCAACTGCTTCGCGGTGCTCAGCCACCCGCTGCTCGTCGATGCGTCCCAGGCGTTTGGCCACCTCGGCGGCGTAGACAAGACCAATGGCCACAGCTTCGCCGTGGCGCAGGTCGAAGCTGCCCGCGATCTCGAGAGCGTGAGCCAACGTGTGGCCGTAGTTCAAGGTAGCTCGGCGTCCGCCTTCGCGCTCATCTTCGGCCACCACGTCGGCTTTGAGTTGTACACAGGCGACCACCTGGTCTTCCAAAGCCAGGGAGCGCAGGGACTCCACTCCTAGAAACTCGTACTTCGCCATCTCGCCGTAGCCACACTGCCATTCGCGCTGGGGCATGGTGTCGAGGGTTTCGGTGTCGCACAAGACGGCGCTGGGTTGCCAAAAGGCACCCACAAGGTTTTTGCCTTCGGCCAAGTTCACTCCGGTTTTGCCACCCACAGCTGCGTCGATCTGGCCGAGCAGGGTGGTGGACACGTAGACCACGGGGATACCGCGGTGATAGACCGAAGCTGCAAAACCGCCCACGTCTGTGACCATGCCACCCCCAACGGCAACCACAACATCGGCTCTGGTCATGCCCCACTGCGCCCAGGCAGAGCACAGCGCTTCCACACTCGACAGCGACTTGTTGGCCTCGCCTTGACCAATGGTGAACGTCTGCTGTTCGACCCCAGAGGCCACGTCGACCTCGATGCCGGGTTGGGTGACGACCGCGACCTTGCGTGGGTTGCCGGGCAACACTGCTGCAAGTTCGTGACGGGCGCCACGACCCACGAGCACGGGGTAGGTGCGGTCGCCAAGATCCACTTCGACGGTCTGTATTGATGCGCTCGACATGGTTGCAGGATAGGCCGTGCCCACCAGGAGCTACCCCAGCAAGGTGGCCGGATACAGCGCCACCAAAATGGCCCCCACCATCAATGGCGGACCAAACGGGAACGTGGTTCGGTGCCAGCCCTCGCCAGCAGACCCTTCCTCGGGGTCAGGCAAGAACCGCCCCCCAAGCTTGGTAACCAAGATTCGGCCGACGCCCAGCACCACGCCAAGCGCCGAACCAATCAGTAGCGCCACCATGACAGCACGCACTGCGTCGAGTTTTGCGCCGCTGACCCATCCGACCACGCCGCCAAGGAGCACCGCGAGCTTCACGTCGCCAAACCCCATGCCTGCGGGGTTGATGAGGTGCATGAACAACAAAATGGCGAAGTACACGCCGGCACCGACAAGCATGTGAACAATGCGTTCGCTGTGCCCGTCGGCCAACTCGCCAATAGTGATGACCAACCCCACAACGGCAATGGCGGGGAACAGGATCTTGTTCGGGAGGCGGTATTGCGCCAGATCAATGATCGACAGTGCCACGCACGCCCACAGAAAGGCAAGGAGCGCCACCAAGCGCCAGTCGTCGTATTGGCCAGCTGCCAAACCAAACAGCAGCGCAGTCGCCCCCTCAGGCGCAGGTAGCCAGCGAGCAACGGGAGCTTCGAAGGAATCAAGCTTGGGCCGCATCGCCCACCCAGCCACGGCACCCACCGCAGCGATGACAACAACAAAGAGGGCGTCACTCACGAGGAGCCGAGCGCGGCCCGGGCCGCGTTGGTCATGGCCGCAACGGGAGCTTCGTGTCCGGTCCATAGGGAGAACTGAGCCGCTGCTTGGTGCACCAACATGCCTATCCCATCGAGCGGTGCAGATCCCGCGGCGCGGGCGGCTTCAAGAAGTGGCGTGGAGAGCGGGTGATAGACGAGGTCTGCCACGATCTGATGTGGCCCCAGGCGGCTGGGATCGACTGGGCAGATGCCTGCGCCCGACGTAGAGGCCATGCCCAGCGACGTGGCGTTGACCACGAGATCGGCATTGTTGATGTCGTCTGCATCGCCGACGCGGCCACAACTGCCGGCTAGTTCAGCTGCGGCTGCGGCCTTTGCCGGGGTGCGGTTTATCACCACAACCTCGGTTGCTCCACCTGCGCCAAGTGCCTGAATAACGGCCTTGGCCGCTCCCCCAGCGCCAAGGACCACGCAGCTTTTGCCCACCGCAGACTCGCCATACGCTTCGACCAGGCTGGCAACGAAACCCTCGCCGTCGGTGTTGTGACCAACGAGTTGGCCTTTGTCCCAAGACACACAGTTCACCGCGCCAAGGACCGACGCTGCGATGGACCGTTGATCGACCGCAGCGGCCACATCGGCCTTGTGGGGCATCGTCACCGACAGGCCACCCAAATGCAGCACGCGCATGGCTTCCAGCGCTCCCGCTGCCTGCCCTGGGCCAACATCGAACGCTGCGTAGGCCCAGTCGAGGCCCAGAGCCTGAAAGCCAGCGTTGTGGATAGCAGGCGACAGCGAATGACTGACCGGGCTACCAATAACGGCGGCGATGCGTGTGGCGCCGCTAACCACAGCCAAGGTCACGCTCGATACAGATGGCCTTGGCCGCCTCAAACTCGGCTTCGGTGACCGCAAAAGTGTGGGTCCCGGGCCCATTCTCCTCGGTTAGCACGTAGTACATCCAGTCGCCCTCTGCGGGGTTGAGCGCAGCGTTGATCGAGTCTTCGCCAGGCGCCGCGATGGGTGAAGGGGGCAATCCAACGAACTTTCTGGTGTTGTACGGGGAATCCGAGTCGAGGTCCGAGGCCGTGATCTCGCGATTGCCGGTGGCGTAGACAACGGTGGCGTCGATACCAAGGATCCAGCCCGCTTCAAGTCGGTTGTAGATGACTCGCGCAATCTTGGCTCGGTCTTCGTCCGCGCGAGCCTCTTCTTCGATCAGCGACGCAATGATGAGAGCTTGGTAAGGCGTAACGTTGAGCTCTGGGGCGGGGGCGTCCAAACCGGTGCGGGTTGCCACCACGTCGAACTGGGTCACCATGCGGTTAATGAATGCCTGCTCGTCGGTATTGGTGGTGTCGTCGATGTCGTAGGTCTCGGGGAACAAGTAGCCTTCGGC
>JAUIIS010000186.1 GCA_030431575.1 Acidimicrobiia bacterium
CAGTAAGTGTTGGCCGAGCGAAGCACAACGACGCTGCGTGGTATTGGGAGGAATTGCTCACCGAGCGTCGCCACTCAGGCCTAGAGCCACACACTGTGTGTTCAACGAGCCTCGTGTTCGACGAGCCTCGTGTTCGACGAGCATCGTGTTCGACGAGCATCGTGTTCGACGAGCCTCGTGTTCGACGAGCATCGTGTTCAAGTCAGGTCAGGTGCGTACTGCTCGCGCGTGCACCATCAGTGTGGCTGCGGCAATTGCGGCGGTCTCGGCTCGCAACACGGTGGGTGCCAGGTGCACCTGACCAAGGTCGGCCTGTTCGGCCTCCGTCCAGCCGCCCTCTGGCCCAATCAGGACCGTGTGATGTTCGGGAAGCAACGGCGCTCCTCCACGATGGGCAATGACAGCCGGGGGTGAGAAGTCCCTGAATGCGGCCAGCGGGGCCACGGTTGGGAGCCAGACGCGCCGACTCTGCATTCCAGCTTCGCGGACAATCCTGGCCAGTCGTTCGGCCTGCTTCGCAGCCTTGGCGTCATCCCATCGAACAACAGACCGCCCGGCCACAAACGGCACAATACGGTCGATACCGAGTTCGGTCGCCTTCTGTACCACCAGCTCTGGCTTGGCGCCTTTGGTTAGTGCAAATCCAAGCGTCAACGGTTGCGCCGGCGTTGGGACATTAACGATCTCACCATCGGGCTCGACCGTGTGGCCAAAGCGGCACGAACGCCAGCCACCATTTCCGTCTGAGACCGTAATGGGGTCGCCATGCCGGGTCCGCAGCGCCCGCTCAAGGTGGTGTCGGTCGTGATCGTCAAGGAGCAAGTCGTTGAGATCGCTGACAAAGACGTGCGGTCCGCCTGAGCCATCGGGAAGTCCACCGTCAGGGTCAGCACGAAGCGCCATTAGGAAAACGCAGTACGGATGCGCTTGAACCAGCCCTCGTCTGCGGGGGCCACATCTTCGCCTCGGTTGGACGCGAGCTGGCGCATGAGGTGGTCGTCGTCGTCGCTGAGATCGACCGGAGTATCGATAACGACGCGCACCACGAGATCACCTCGACCGCGGCGATTGAGTCGGGGGACGCCGCGGCCCCTTAGCCGGAACTCCTCGCCGGTTCGCGTGCCGCGAGGAATAACGAGCTCTTCTTCTCCGTCGAGCGTGCTGTAGTCGATCTTTGCCCCGAGGGCGGCCTGGGTCATGGGCACCCAGAGCTCTTCGATGAGGTCGTCGCCTTCGCGACGGAATCGGTTGTGCGCACTGACTCGGAGCAGCACATAGAGATCGCCACGGGGTCCGCCCCGTGGACCAGCCGCGCCCCGGCCCGAAAGGCGCAAGCGAGCACCATTGTCGACGCCGGGAGGCACTTCGATCGCGAACGTCTTCTCTTCGGTGACTCGACCTTCACCGCGACACGTGGTGCAAGGGTCTGGAACAACCTCGCCAAAGCCCAAGCAGGTTGGGCAGGCGCTTGTGGAGATCATTTGCCCCAGAATGGACTGGCGAACCCGTTGAACCTGCCCAGCGCCATTGCAGGTGCCACACGTGGACGTTGAGCTTCCAGGTGCCGCCCCGGTGGCTTCGCATGCGGTGCACGCCGTTGGGAGCTTCAGCTCCACCGTGGTCTCGCCACCCAACACAGCCTCTTCGAACGTGATATCCACGATGACTTCAACGTCGGAGCCCGCAGGCGGGCCGCTGGGCCTGCCATTGCTTTGTCCTCCGAAGGGGTTCTGGCCAAAAAAGGCCTCGAAGATGTCGCCAAAGTCGCCAGCTCCGCCGCCCTGCCCGGTACTACCAAAGCGATCGAACTGTGCCCGGCGCTCAGGGTCGCCAAGGACCTCATACGCATGCGCAACGTCTTTGAAGCGCTGCTCGGCCTTGGCGTCGCCAGGGTTTGCATCGGGGTGGTATTGGCGAGCCAGGCGTCGGTAGGACCGCTTGATCTCGTCGGCCGAGGCATCGCGTCCGACTTCGAGCGTTGCGTACGGATCTTCCATCATCGGCTGCCTTCGCGGAGGTGGTCACTGAGGCGCTGGCTGACCAGCCCAACGGTGGCCATAGCTTCTGGATAGTTCATGTGTGTTGGCCCGAGGAGTCCTATGGAGCCCGCTGCCAGACCATCTACTTCGATGGGGGCCACAACCACTGAGCATTCAGCTAGCGGGGCAACGCCGGTCTCTGATCCAATGGCCACGTTGAGTCCTCGGTCGATGATGTCTTTAACCAAGGTCACGACCAAATACTGCTTCTCAAGGACGCGCAAGACCTCTTGCACCTGGCCTACGGCATCGAAAATGCCTGCAACTGTGCTTGTGCCACCAACATAGAGTGGCGAGGTCTGCTCGCTGGTTGGTTGTTCGAGCGTTTCGACGAGGCCGCTAAACAGCGACTTGGCCGAATCCGACAGAGCCGTGGAGGGGGCGGGGTCTGCGTGGAGTTCATAAGCAACCAGCGCGGCCCCGGCGGTTTCGAGGTCTTCGTCGCTGGTATCGGCGGAAAGGTTGATAATTGCCTTGTCGATGACGGCGTTGGAACGGACCATGACCAACATGGCCTGGTCGGTGCTGAGACGCACGACCTGCAGAGCAATCAGCGGGCTCCGCTCGTTGGCAGGGCCCACAACCAAAGCGGCATAGTCAGTGAGTTGGGCCAGGAACGAACTGGTGTCGGCCAGCATGCGCTCGAGTTCGCCTTGTGCTGCACCAAAGAAGGAAGACACCCGTTGCTGCTGTTGGTGCCCAAGGGTTGCTGGCTCCATGAGCGTGTCGACAAAGTAGCGGTATCCCTTCTCGGAAGGTACCCGACCTGCGCTCGTGTGGGGTTGGTGGAGGTATCCGGCTTCTTCGAGTGCGCCCATCTCTGAACGCACCGTGGCCGAGGAGACGTCTAAGCCTGCCGCGGTGACGATCTGGGCAGAACCCACTGGTTCTGACGTGGAGATGTAGCCCTCGACAACAGCCTGCAGGATCGCAGCTTTTCTTTCACTCAACATGACTAGGCCAACTGAGGTAAGCGGGTACGTGGCTTCTGATGCTAGCGCCGCGAGTGCTGCACTAGCAGTTCTTGCGTGGTAGCTGGCCGGCCTTGACGGCGGCGCTCCAATGGCGTGAGGTCAACGCTGCCGCGGCCGCTAATCCTCGAGGCGAAGCGCCGAAATAAACGCTTCTTGGGGAACGTCGACCCGGCCAATAGACTTCATGCGCTTCTTGCCTTCCTTTTGCTTCTTCAGCAGCTTGTTCTTTCTGGTGACGTCGCCGCCGTAGAGCTTGGCGGTGACGTCTTTGCGATAGGCCTTGACGGTTTCGCGCGCAATAATGCGCCCCGAGATGGCAGCTTGGATGGGCACATCGAACTGCTGGCGTGGGATGAGTTCGCGAAGTTTGGTGCTCATCTTGCGGCCATAGTCCACCGCGAAGTCGCGGTGGACAATACTGCTAAAGGCATCGACAGGCTCGCCGTGCAACAAGATGTCGACCTTGACGAGATCGGCACGGCTATAGCCGTCGCTGTCGTAGTCCATGCTGGCATAGCCTTGGCTGCGACTCTTTAGCTGGTCGAAGAAGTCCATGACGACCTCGGCGAGTGGCAGCCGGTACACGAGTTCGAGCCGCTCAGGTGAGATGTACTCCATCTTGGATAATTCGCCGCGCTTCGTTTGGCAGAGGTCCATGATGGTTCCGGTGTAGTCGCTGGGTGTGAGTATTGAAGCCGTGAGGTAGGGCTCCTCGATGAAATCAACCTCGGTAGGCGCTGGCACCTCGCTGGGGTTGTCGATGGTTACTACTTCTCCATCGGTGCGGGTAATGCGGTAGGCCACCGATGGGGCTGTAGCGATGAGGCTGAGGCCAAATTCGCGCTCGAGGCGTTCGCGGACGATCTCCATGTGCAACAAGCCAAGGAACCCGCAGCGGAAACCAAAACCAAGCGCCCCAGAGGTTTCTGGTTCGTAGCTGAAGCTTGAGTCGTTGAGACGAAGCTTCTCTAGCGCGTCGCGCAGCGATGAGAACTCGTCGCCGTCGATGGGATACAGCCCGCTGAATACCATCGGTTTGGGTTCTCGGTAGCCGTCGAGCGCCACGTCGGCGCCGTGGCTGAACGTGGTAACCGTTTCGCCCGAACGGGCTTCGCCGACGTCTTTGATGCCGGCGATCAGGTAGCCGACCTCACCCGCACCAAGCGATTTGATCGCTGTTGGTTCCGGAAGGCGCACACCGACTTCTTCGGCTTCGTGGGTGGAGTTGGCTTGCATGAACCGCATCTTGGCGCCGGACTCAAGGACACCCTCCATGACGCGAATGGAGCTGACGACGCCGCGGTACTGGTCGTAGTGCGAGTCAAAGATGAGTGCTTGAAGGGGTGCGTCGACCTCGCCGACCGGTGCCGGGATGCGCTCGACAATGGCATCGAGTAGCGCGGGTACCCCTTCGCCAGTCTTGGCGCTGATGAGCAGGATGTCTTCGGCGGCGATGCCGAGAACCTGCTCGATTTCTTCGGCGTACAGCTCGGGTTCGGCTGCGGGAAGGTCGATCTTGTTGAGCACCGCGACGATCTCGAGATCGCTCTCGAGGGCCAAGTAACAGTTTGCGAGGGTCTGGGCTTCGATCCCTTGGGCCGCATCGACCACAAGGATGACGCCTTCACAGGCTGCCAGTGACCGCGACACTTCGTACCCGAAATCGACGTGACCGGGCGTGTCGATCAGATTGATGACACAGCCCTTGTGCTCGAGGCGCACGCTCTGCAACTTGATCGTGATGCCGCGTTCTCGCTCGAGTTCCATGGAGTCGAGGTACTGCTCGCGCATATCGCGAGGGTCAACCGCGCCGCAGAGCTCGAGGAGTCGGTCTGCGAGCGTTGACTTGCCATGATCGATGTGGGCGATGATGGCAATGTTGCGAATGTTGTTGAGGTCCATCGAGGGGTTCTTTGTCGTCCAAAGGGGGCTGGGCGTTATGCCGATGTGAACCGAGACGCGTTGACACACGCTTTTTCGGGGGCTTGCGGGTAGCATACGGCGTTCGTGCGAGCGCCAGATCGTTCCGCGCAAACAGTTCAAAGCAAGCATCTGCAAACAACAGGTATTTTCGAAATGGCCAACATCAAGAGCCAAATCAAGCGCAACCGCCAGAACGAGACTCGGCGTGTCCGCAACAAGGCTGTCCGCTCCGAGCTACGCACCCGCACCAAGGCCGCTGTTAGCGCTGCCGAGGCTGGCGAACCGTACGAAGACGAACTCCGTCTTGCCATCAAGCGCATCGACAAGGCAGCAGCCAAGGGTGTGCTGCACAAGAACACCGCTGCTCGCAAGAAGAGCCGCTTGGTGAAGCGCCTCGCCGCTACTTCTGCGAGCGAATAGGCGTACAAACGAGTCTTCCAAGGGCGCCGTTGACACGTGTTGTCGACGGCGCTTTTGCCGTTTTGTTGGCCTACGGTCCAGGCAGGCTGGAGCGGTGACTACTTCGGCGGGGAATGCGCCGATCGGCAAGGCTCAGGAGCACAGGCGCACTCTTCTGCGTGCAACAAAGCCCCAACGCCCCTGACAGGACACTAGCGATGGAGCGTGGCTAGCCGGGCTACGAGCACTTCCATGGTGGTATTAGCCTCCACCGCGGTTGCTCCCCGAACCGCTAAGTCGGCTTCGCTGAGTAACCCGATGGCTCGGCCAATCTTGTTCGAGCCCAATGCTCGCGTCTGTTGCAGCGCCTTTTTGGCCGGGAACGTGGAGCCTTTCATACCCAACGCCGCAGCCGCAGCTTTCTCGTCGCGCAAACCCGACCCATCAAGGCGCAACATGCGTGCATAGTGGCTGTGCAGCGCGGCCATGGTTTGTAGCGCATGCCGCCCGCCGCTGATTTGCATGCGGTGCAGCTTGTCGAGCGCTCCGGACACGTTGGCCGATGCAATAGCATCGGTGAGTTCCCACGGCGCCACATCGCCAGCCTCGCCAAGGTAGGGCTCGATGTCGTCGGTACCCAACGCGACGTCAGTACCAAAGGTGGATACGAGGGTGTCCAACACGCCGGGCAACCGTGCTTGTTGTTCGCCCAACCGGTCGGCGAGGGTGCGCAGCGCTTCGCGTTTGAGGTTGAGCCCGGAGCCGCCGACCTGCTCCTCGATCCATGCCTGTGCCGCTTTTCCGCGCGGAATCCGGACATCGACAACCTCGCCCGAGGCAGACACCGCAGCCTGGAGCGATTTGGGGACCTGGCCCAGCCGTTGCAGCTCGGGTCCCTTCTCCCAAGCCAGTACCAAGTGGGTGCTCTCCAAGGGGTCTTCGAGGTACCCGACCAGGCCTTTCACGTCCTCGGCCTTGGAAAACCGGCCGATTTGGCGCCCAATGACCACCCGAGAATTGGTGAGAAACGGTGGCGTCTGAGCAGCATCTACAAGCGGCGACAACGTGTATGTGCCGTCGTCGCGGTGGTAGTCGGACTCAATGAGCTCCTCAACCATCAGCGAGCGGTCGCCGTCACCAACCAAGGCATCAACAAGATCTTGCACAGCTCTGGTGATCAGGCTGGCGTCGTCTCCTCGAACCAAATAGAGCGCTCCGGGCATACCCGTAACGCTAACGCATCGCGCGACTGGGGCGACTTAGTAACGGGTGATGACCCCTGCGAGTTCGCGCCTGTTGTCTGATGTTTTATCCGGGTTGGGGAGCCTCGATGATCTGCCCCTCGCCGACAATAAGCGCGCGTCCCTTCACCGTGACCTCGATGCCCGATGGTTCAAGCTCCAAGATCGCCGCTATGGGGATTCTTGTACCCAGCGCCCTTGCTGACGCCACTGCACCAGGAGCGACAACAACGAGGTCCAGGTCGCGAATTCGGGCGTTGCGCAGGTCTTCGACTACCCATGGTTCACTCCCCTGAGTGGTGAGCACCAGCACCGCAGTGGTGCCATCACTCCACACGTACGCATCGCGACCAACGGCAAAACCGCCTTTGGCTTGCAAGGGCAACAATGCCACTATCAACGTTGTGGCCAGGACCCAGCGCAGCCACACGAACGGCCTCAGCGTTCCCGCTGGCCAGTGCCGGCTCACCTTGAATACCGCAGCTGCGACGAGAGCGAGTGCAAGCCACCGAACCCCCACCGGCGCCATCGGCGCCGAGGCCGCCACCCAGGCAATGGTTTCCAAAAGCATCACCGCAAGGTTGGTTGGGGCATGGATAACCTC
>JAUIIS010000187.1 GCA_030431575.1 Acidimicrobiia bacterium
TTCGTCGAGCAGGCTGTTGCCTGAGACGTTGACGTGGATGAGGGGGGCTTCGCTACCGAATTGGTCGAGCCAACCTTTGGCGTCTTGGCAGGCTTGACGCACGGCGAAGTCGTCGAGGCTTTGGACTAGGTTGGTGTCGACGGCGAGTTGGAGGAAATCTCGCGGGTACAGCATGCCTGCGGTGGGGTGGTTCCAGCGCATGAAGGCTTCCGCTGCGGTGATTTTGCCGGTGTGGAGGTCGACGATGGGCTGGTAGTGCAGCTCCATGGCTTGGTCTGCGATGGCTTTGGCCAGTTGGTCGGTTTGTTCGCTGCGGCGGCGGTTGCGGTCTCGGAGGACGTCGTCGAAGAGTTCGGTGCGTGCCCGACCGGAGTTCTTGGCCCGGTACATGGCGGTGTCCGCGCGTTGGAGGAGTGCGTCAGCGTTGCGTGCCGATGAGGTGGTGGACAGGGCAATGCCTACTGAGGCACTGATGTCCATGGGTTTGCCGTCGATGCGAATGGGTTCGTTTTCGAGGGCTGCTCGGACACGGCCGGCAATGGTGAGGGCGTCGAGTTCTCCGTCGATGTCTTCGCACAAGATGACGAATTCGTCGCCGCCTAGCCGGGCCACGGTGTCTGATGGGCGCAACACCGATGACATGCGTTGGGCGACTTCTTGCAGCAGCAGGTCTCCGGTGTCGTGACCGTAGGTGTCGTTGATGGCTTTGAACCGGTCGAGGTCGATGAAGAGCAGACCGACGGGTCTGTCGTCGCGTTCGGCACGGGCGAGCGCGAGGTCGATGTGGTCCACGAGCAGGCTTCGGTTGGGGAGCCCGGTGAGGAAGTCGTGGGTGGCTTTGTAGGCGAGTTCGTCGAGGGTGCGGCGTTCTTGGGTGACGTCTCGGCCGAGCACCGAGGCTCGTTCGGGGATGCCGTCGTCGCCAATTTCTGCGGCGATGGTTTGGAGCACTCGGACGGGGCTTCCGTCGTGGCGGAGCATGGACACTTCGCCGGTCCAGGCTTCGCCTCGTGCGAGGACGGGGAGGACGTCGTCTTTGTATCGTTCCCATTCTTCGGCGGCGTACAGCGCCGAGATGGGGAGCCCTTCGCGGAATCCGTCGGGGACAAAGAGCTGTTCGGCGGCGCGGTTGAGGTAGGTGAGGGTGCCGCTGCGCAGGTCGCCAATACCGACGAGGTCGGTGGTGGTTTCGACGACTCCGGCGAGGCGGGAGTCGGATTCGTTGCTGCGGATGAGTTCGGTGACGTCTTCGATGGTGGCCACGTGGCCAACAACGCCAATGTCGGGGTCGGTGACGCTGGCGATGCGTAGGCTGGCCCAGCGGGGGCTGGCGGTGTCGATGGATAGGCGGATGCGGACTGGGTCGTCGCTGTTGTGCAGGATGCGGTTTTCGATTTCGGCGAGACCAATGGAACGCATGCCTGTGTGGATGACGGCGCCGATGTCGAGGAGTGGTTCGCCTTCGGCTTCACCGGTGAGCGCGCGCCAGCCCGGGTTGGAGTAGGTGATGGAGAGGTCGGGGGCCAAGCGGGCCAGGCCGATGGGGCTGGCTTCTGCGAGCGACCGGAAGAGCTGTTCGTTGGCCAGGAGCACCCGGTTGGTGAGGTGTTCTGCCGAGATGTCTTCGATGGTGATGGCGAAGGTGCGTTTGTCGCCTCGGATTTCGGTGATGGCGATCCGGCACCAGACGTTTCCGTGCGCGGCGAGGCAGCGTTCTTCGGTGCGAAGCGAAGTGGTGAGGCCGGCTAGGAGGGGAGTGAGGCGTTGTGCAAACGATGTCCGGTCTTCCGGGCTGATGATGTCGAGGAGCGCAGGTGCGGCTGTTGTGGCGGCCATGGCGCTTGGGCTGGTGGGGTCCCGGGGTGGGGGCGAGCCGGGGACAAAGAACTGTTGCCAGGTCTCGTTGGTGCATACGACGTTTCCGTCGGTGTCGAGGAGGCCGGCGCAGACCTGGAGCCGCATCAGGTGTTCGGGAAGATCGCTGGGTGTGGGGCTGGGGTTCTCGGTGTCAGGTTGCCCGACAGCGGATGCCACGGTGAAGCCAACCAGGTTGGTGTTGTCGAGGTGGCTCTCGATGGTTAAGACCGCATCGATTGTTGGTGCTGGGTCAGCATGGGTGTCGCCGACGCCGACCAGTTTCGCGGTGACGGTGGCTTGGGGCTGATCGCGGTTGATGATGGACACCAGTGCCCGTCCAACTGCGGCGATGTCGGGGGGCGAAACCAGGGTCGAAAACGGTTGGCCGTGGAGGTCGGGTCCTTCGTAGCCGAGGGAGCGGGCGAGGGCGGGGTCCACGCTGGTGATGCGGGTATCGGTGCCGAGGTGCAGTTGAGCGTGTGCGGTGTCGCCATTGCTTGTCACTGGCGTCGCCCTTCTCCCGCACGTGTACTGGAATAGATCGTGCGAACTGGTTACCAGGCCGCCCGCTCGATCACCGGTTGTAACTCTACATTCATGTGGGGGGTTGTAGCAGGTACAACAGGGCATCTGACCTGGGCGAATGCCCATTAGGGCCTGCTTTGGTTACCCAGCGTGCGCTATCGGTGACCTGCGCGCACCCTGCGTGGTTTCCATCGTTGCGGCACGGCATGTCGAAAGTCGACGATTGGCGCTGAGCACCCTGTTCACAGGCGCGCCGAAAGCTCCAAGGCGTCGGCGAGGCCGTTGTCGACTACGTGGCCAACGTGATGACGGGCCACGTCTTTGAGCTCTGCGACCGCGTTGCCCATGGCGGTCCCGTGCCCTACCGCACGCACGGCTTCGATGTCGTTGTCACCGTCGCCAACCATCATGATGTGGCCCATGTCGATACCGAGCGCTTCGGCGATGTCGGCGATGGCGGTGGCTTTGGTGATGCCGTTGGCCGTGACCGACACAAAAGAGATGCCTTGCATCACAGGCGAGTGGGCTTCGGTCACGCAGGCTGCGTCGCCCATGGCAGACCTGATGGCACCAACTTCGCGGTGTGGCACCACGAACTGCACGCGGACGACGGCGCCGTCGAGCGTGTCGGGGGTGCGTTGGACATAGGGCGTGCCGACGAGTTCTGCATGCTCCACCGCGAGAGGGTCGGTGCTGTTCACGGTGTAGTCGGTGGCGGCGTAGTACTCGAAGACCCATCCGTGCGTATCGGCAGCAGCGGCGGCCCGGTCTACGACGTGTTGGGGCAGCTGGTGTTCTTTGACGTCGCCGGTGCCGGTGTGGACAAGGGCTGCTCCCGCGTGGAAGATGTGCCAGCCGGCGGGATCGAGCCGTTGTGCGTAGTCGTAGGTGGGGCCAAACGCGCCTCGGGCCGTGGTGAGGGCAAGGTGTTGGCCTCGCCTGACTGCGGCGTCGGCTGCGGCCCATACCTCGGCGGTGGGCGACCCGCTAGGGCCCACGAGGGTTCCATCAACGTCGATGCAAACTAAAGGAAGCACCGCCGCACCCTATCGGCGAACGTTCGGGGCGCCGGTGGCCCGACTAGGGGGCGGTTTGTACCCGGTTGCGGCCGGACTCTTTGGCTTCGTACAAGGCTTCGTCGGCTCGGTGACGTAGCGACTCTGGGGTGTCGTCTCCGGCCTTGGCTAGGCCAAGCGACACGGTGACGCGTCCGCCGGGCTGGCGGTCTTCGCCTTCGAACACCGCTTCTTCGATGGCGGCGCGGACTCGTTCGGCTACTTCGCCAGCTTCGGTGAGGTCTGCGCCGGGGAGAAGGATCGAGAATTCTTCGCCGCCGTAGCGGTACACCACGTCTTCTTCGCGTACGTTCGAGCGGATCAGCTCTGCGACGAGCTGTAGCGCAACGTCACCGGCGCCGTGGCCGTGGGTGTCGTTGTAGGTCTTGAAGTGGTCAACATCGGCCATGACAAAGCAAACAGGGGTGGCTGCTGCCGCGGCGGTGTCGAGGGCGACGGGGAGGTCTTGGTCGAGCCGCCGCCGGTTGTGCAGCTGGGTCAAGCCGTCGACGTGCGCCATTTCGCTCACCGATTGGTGCTGGTTTGCGGCCACGAGCGCCGAGCCCACCATGGGGGCAAGGGTTGCCAAGCGGTCGACCGATGTGGTGTCGAAGGGCTGGTTCGCCGAGCGCACGATCACGATCACTCCGGTGACGCTGGCGTTGACAACCACAGGCACTGCGGCCAGTGCCACGGGCACAGTGGTCAGGCCCGGGTCGGCGTTGGTGACTGCGTAGGTGGGTTGCCCGGTCTCTGCGACGCGGGCTAGTGAGCTTGAGCCCAGGCCATCGGGGACGACCAGACCTCTTGGTTCTTCGGCTACCAGGAGGAGCGCGTCGCCGGTCTCGTTGTATTGAAGGAATGCGCCGCCTTCTGCTTCGGTCAACGCCATGGCCTCGGTCAGCGTCGTGGAGGCGATCTCGCTTGGGGCGAGTGACTGTCCGATCCGGCGTGACGCGTCGAGAAAGGCGGTCATGTCTGGCTCATCGGCAGGTGGCGTGGGTTGTTGTTCGCTCTTGGGGCGGCGTCGGGTCACCACGAACACTGCGCCCAGCAGGGCCAAGGCAGCGGCGCCGATGGCGGCCATGAGCGCTGGGCTGATCGCTCCAGAGTCGCTCGCTGGTGTTGGCTCGGGCTCGACAAAGGCCAGCTCGGGTGGCTCTTGTGTCGGTGCCTCGAAGTCGATGCCAAGCTGGGCGTCTTCGACGAGGTCTGGAGAAAGGCCCAACGAGTCGAGCAGTGCTTCGATTTCGTCGACTCGGAGTTCTGCCTTTCCTGTGGTGACCGCGCGGCCTTGCCGGTAGAGGGCATCGGACAGTGCGCCTAGGTAGGCGGGAGCCCCAACAATGTTGGTTTCGCCGTCTTGGATTGAGCGAATGGTCAGTGGTGCGAGGAGTTCGAGTACCCGGACCACAGAGTCACTGACCTCGAGTTCGCGGGCAGTGAACTCGCGCAGAAGCGCCGGCCCGGCGGTATCGACCTGTTGTAGTTCTGGGATGAGGAGAAAGCGGGCCCGGTCTGGGTCGCCGTAGCGCTCGGAGATGACCGTGAATTGGCGCAGCGTTGGGTTGAACGCGTCAAGTTGGGTGAGGACGTCTATCTCGGTCAGCAAGTGGGCTTGCAAGGCAACGAAGAGTTCGGCGTCGGTACTTTGTGCCCACGGGGATTCGGCGACTGTTTCGGAGCCCTGGTTGTCCCCAGCGGTGTCGCGGTCTTGGCCGTCTTCGGCACCGCCGTCAGCGTTGCTTGCACCTTGCTTTGGTGCCTGTCTGGGGACCGAAGGCGACCCCAGGCTGGGCTTTGGTGCGATCGGAGTTGGGGCACCCTGGTCAAGATAGGGGTCGTCGAAATACAGGTCGTCTTCGGGGTAGTACGGGTCGTCGAAGTACTGGTCGTCCAAGTACGGGTCGTCTTCGGGGTAGTACGGGTCGTCGAAGTACAGGTCGTCTTCGGGGTAGTACGGGTCGTCGAAGTACAGGTCATCTTCGGCGTAATACTCGTCCTCGAAGTATTCGTCGCCAGAGAAGTCGTCTTGAGCGATGCCCATGCTGAACGGGGCTAGACAACTGGCTGATTGGGGGACGGTGGCACATGGTTGGTCAGCGCTCGCTGCCGCTATAGAGACGGGTGGGGCGAAACCGCCAACAACGAGCAATACCAGCACATGCGGAAGAAGTCTCTTTGCACGCACCCTCCGCCATCGGCGCGCCCTCACAAAATGTGACCTGTTTCTCATGGGCAACGCTGGCTGGGGCCAAACGGCCTACGCAGCGATGCGGCCACTACCCTGACGCCATGGTTGATGCTGACGTCTTGCTCGATGAGTTCCTCACAAGCGTGACCAGTAGGGGCATCCAGCCATATGAGGCGCAGGAAGAGGCGGTGCTCGAGCTTTTTTCGGGGAGCAACGTTGTGCTCACGACCCCAACGGGCTCTGGTAAGTCCCTGGTGGCCGAGGCAGCCCACTATGTGGCGCTAAAGCAGGGCCGCACCTCGATCTACACCGCCCCCATCAAGGCGCTGGTGTCGGAGAAGTTCTTTGCGCTGTGTCGCACCTTTGGTACCGACAACGTAGGCATGGTCACTGGCGATGCCGCTGTGAACGCCGATGCCCCCATCATTTGCTGCACAGCCGAGATTCTGGCCAACCAGACCTTGCACCATGGTCGCAACGCCGACGCAGACCTGGTGATCATGGACGAGTTCCATTTTTATGCAGACCCCCAACGCGGCTGGGCGTGGCAGGTGCCCCTGCTCGAACTCAGCGACGCACAGTTTCTGTTGATGAGCGCCACCATGGGCCCCACTGGCAAGTTCTTGCATCAACTCGAGGCACTCACTGGCCGTAACTCGGTTGAGGTCACAAGCGACGTTCGGCCGGTGCCCCTTGAGTTCTCGTATCGCGAAACGCCGTTGCACGAGTCCTTGCAAGAGTTGTTGGACAATCAGCAGGTGCCGGTGTATCTGGTGCACTTCACTCAGGCCGACGCCATGGCTGCTGCGCAGTCGCTCACCAGCCTCAACGTCTTGACCAAGGACGAAAAGGAGTACCTCAAGGAAGCTGTTGGCGGTTTCCGCTTCGATAGCCCTATTGGCAAGGATCTGCGCCGCTACATCATGGCTGGCATTGGCGTGCACCACGCTGGCCTGTTGCCTCGGTACCGGTTGTTGGTGGAGAAGCTTGCTCAGCAGGGATTGCTGAAGCTGATTTGCGGCACTGACACCTTAGGTGTGGGCGTGAACGTCCCGATCCGGGCGGTGTTGTTTACCAAGCTGTGCAAGTACGACGGCACCGACACCCGCGTGCTCACGAATCGTGAGTTCAAGCAGATCGCTGGTCGCGCTGGCCGCAAGGGCTTTGACGACATCGGGTTTGTCTGGGCCCAAGCCCCCGAGCACTGGATCGAGAACCGGCGCATGGAAGAAAAGGCGGCAACCGACGCCAAGAAGCGCAAGAAGCTCGTGAAGCGCAAGCCGCCCGAGTGGGGCTATGCACATTGGAGCGAAGAGACGTTCACCAAGATGGTCAACGGTGCGCCCGAACCCCTGACGTCCAGCTTTGCGGTTAGTCATCAGATGCTGCTGAATGTCTTAGACCGTCCCGGCGATGGTTGCGGTGCGGTGAAGCAACTGCTGACAGTCAATCACGAACCACGCAAGCGTCAACGAGGCCACATCCGCCGCGCCATCTCCATGTACCGGGCGTTGGTTGATGCGG
>JAUIIS010000188.1 GCA_030431575.1 Acidimicrobiia bacterium
CCCGTAGGCCTATGGCCTAATGCAGTTGGGTGGCGGTAATGATGCCGCCCAAAATCAGTCCCAAGCCGCCAACCAGGTACCAGTTGTCGGTAGCACCAGGCAACAACTCGATGTAGTTGAGGATAATCATCAACGTGCCAATGCCCAAGAGGCCGAACATCAACACGGGCACCCAGAGTGGGCTAACCCGTCCCGGTGTGTAGTTGTGTTGCGCCGAGGAGAGCACCTTCTCACCTTGAGGGCGAGTCCCCTTCTCGGTGATACGGCTGTTGTGCACGCGATGCTTTGGTGGCTTTCCCATGAGCGCAAAGTCTAAGGACTTTGACCGATAGATGCACGACACCACGCGGCGCCACGGGCCGGAAGCCAAATCTCCCTGAGCGCTCGCCCAGCCCCGCTAGCCTGCACAGCCATGGCAGAACGTGTGCTAGTTATCGACAACTACGACTCATTCGTTTACATCCTGGTGCAATACCTCGGAGAACTGGGCGCCGACCCCTTGGTCGTGCGTCACGACGACATCGCCGTCGACGACATCGCAGCCACCGGAGCCACACGCGTGCTTATCAGCCCCGGACCCGGCACCCCCGACGACGCCGGTATCTCGCTCGACGTCATTGCCAAGCTGGGCGGTGTGCTTCCCATCTTTGGTGTGTGCCTCGGGCTGCAATGCATCGGGCAAGCCTTTGGTGCCAGCGTGGTGCGAGCACCGCAGGTCATGCACGGCAAGACCTCATTCATCGATCACACCAGCAGCGGCGTGTTCGCGGGCCTGCACAGCCCGCTCGAAGCCACCCGCTACCACTCACTCATCGTCGACCGCGACACCATCCCAACAGAGCTCGAGATCACCGCCGAATCATCGGACGGCCTCGTGATGGGCCTCAAACATCGCGCCATGCCCATAGAGGGCGTGCAGTTCCACCCCGAGTCCATCCTCACCACGGGCGGCCACGACATGGTACGGAACTTCTTGGCCACAACCGTCACAAGCTAAGGACCCTAAGGCACACGGCGTCTAGCGGTTGGGTAGGCCACCAAAGCGGCCCGTCCGGGCTACGGCGTGGCGGTAGGTGCTGGCGGCGGCGTTGCCGTTGGTGCAGGCACCGGCGTCGGAGTAGGAGGCACAGGGGTAGCTGTGGGCTCGGGCGTGGGCGTTGGCTCTGGTTCTTCGCCGACACAAACCACAACTTCAGACCCGACCTCGACCTCGACCCCACCCGAAGGCGTCTGGTCGATAATCGTGCCAGGTTCCTCGTTGTCGGGATCAGAGATGATGCAGACGTCCGGCACCGCAATCAGCCCATCAGCCTCCAATGTCTCCTCGGCATCGTCGGGCGAGTCGCCAATAACATTGGGCACCCGCACCGTCCCCGGCCCGTCGGAAACAAGCAGTTTGATGACTTCGCCAACTTCGAGTTCGCTACCAGGATTGGGGTCGGTGGTGACCACGAAACCCTCGGAAATATCGTCATCCTCGACCCGGTCGGTTTCGACGATCCAACCCATTTCTTCGAGGATGTCAATGGCGTCGGCCTCGGCCTGCCCCTCAAGGTTTGGCACCTGCTCGGTGCCAGGACCCTCAGAGACACGGACAATGATCTCTGCGTCGAGCGCAATCTCGGTGCCCCCAGCAGGAATCTGCTCGACAACCAAGCCCTCTTCTACATCGGGATCCTCGACATCTTCGAAGACCACGTTCTCAAAGCCCTCGCGCTGAAGGGCAATGATGGCCTCGCCGCGGGTGAGTCCCTCAACATCGGGGACCGCCACAGCATCGGGACCAATAACCACGGTGAGGTCGACCTGCTCGCCCTCTGCAATCTCGACACCCGCCTCGGGGTTTTGGCCAATAACTAAATCGACGGGGAACTCGGGGTTCTCTTCGGTTGTGATCTGACCCACCGCCAGACCAAGCGCTTCGAGCGCCTCGATGGCATCGGTGCGATCTTGTTGCAACAGGACCGGCACGCGGACCAGGGTGACCTCTTCGTTGGGATCTTCGTCGCCGCCGCCATCGTCGTCGCCGCCAAGCACGTTCATGAGCACGACAATGAGCGCAACCAGGACCGCGAGCAGGCCAACGGCGGCCAGCGCCCACAACCACACGTTGCGGTTGTCGTCGTCGTAGGGCTCTTCGTAGTAGGGGTCATAGGGCCCGCTGGGTCCGCCAGCGCCGGGGCCGGGGGTGACGGGGTTGACCTGCGTGGCCCCAGGGTTTGGGTACCCGCCAGCGCCGTAGCCCTGAGGCGGATAGCCACCCTGGGGCGACTGCTGTGGGGGATAGCCCTGTTGTTCGTACTGCGGGCCAGGGCCCGTGATGTGAGGCGGGGCTTCGGCTGGTCCGCGAGAAATGGGGATGTCTGGGGTCGCGCCCGCTCCGGACGCCGCAGCGCCCGCCACACCACCAACAACTCCGCCAGCTATGGCCCCACCAAGCGCAGCCCCGCCAGCCCCGCTAGCGCCATCACCTGCTGGGGCCTCGCCGGAAGGCGCCAACGTGTGGCCGCCGGCCTGAAACCGGCGAAGATCGGCCTGCACATCGGCTGCAGTGGGGTACCGGCCGTCGGGGTCCTTGTTGAGCAGCTTGGCCGTAATGGCCTGGATGGGCTGAGGCACACCCTCGCGCCGACGACTGATGGGCTCGGGGAGCTCCTGAACATGCTTGTAAGCAATAGCCACGGGGTTGTCGCCAACAAAGGGGGCCTCGCCGGTCAACATCTCGTACAGAACAACACCAAGCGAGTACAGGTCGCTGCGCCCATCGAGGGGCTGACCCTGCGCTTGTTCTGGCGAGAAGTACGTGGCCGTACCCATGACGGCGCCGGTCTGGGTGAGCTTTGCCTGAGCGCCGCCAGAGATGGCTTTGGCAATGCCAAAGTCGGCCACCTTGACCTCACCAGTGGGCGAGATCATGACGTTGCCCGTCTTCATGTCGCAATGCACAAAGTCGTTCTTGTGCGCAAAGCCGAGGGCGGCAGCTACGTCGTCGGCAATCTGGGCCGCGCGCATGGGTTCGAGTGGACCTTCGTCGCGCAGAACTTCAGACAAGCTCCGGCCCTGCACGTACTCCATAACGATGTAGTAGGTGCTGCCTTCTTGGCCCCAGTCGTACACGCCAACGATGTTGGGATGACTGAGGTTGGCTGCAGATTGGGCTTCTCGGCGGAACCGCTCAACAAAGCTGGGGTCAGCGGCAAGCTGCGGAAAAAGCACCTTGACCGCTACGGGGCGGTCGAGCAGCTGGTCGCGCGCCAAGAACACTTCAGCCATGCCGCCTTTCGCGAGCCGGCGATGAAGTTCGTAACGCCCGCCAAAGACGGTTGGACCTTGCTCAGACATAGCTAAAGGAGTCTAGCGATGCATCCAGCCAGAACTATGTCACTCCACAGTTTGGGCCAAGGCGCCTAATCTCACGCAGAGGGGTTGCGCTCCCCCTTCGACGCCGATCAACCCCGAAGGCACCCACCATGAGCCAGCACGAAAACAGTCGCTACAGGACCGTGCTATTTGATCTCGATCACACATTGTTGGACTCCGATGCCTCGATCAACGAAGCGTTCGTGGCCACCATGGGCAGCGTTGGGTTGGACGCAGGGAGCGCCCTTCGTGACCACTTCGACCGCATCAACAACGCCCTGTGGCGTGGTGTCGAACGTGGCGAGCACAGCCCCAACGACGTCCTTACGTTACGGTTCCAGATTCTGGCCGACGAACTTGCGCTGGACGCAGATCCTGTAGCCATGGGCGACACGTTCGCGGAGGCGCTGATCGTCTACGGCGACCTCTACCAAGGGGCGAGGTCCTTGCTCGACTCGCTTGTGGGCCGTTGTCAGCTTGGCCTCGTGACCAACGGCATTGGCAGAATCCAACGAGGTCGCATAGAGCGCCTGGGCATCGCCAGCTATTTCGAAGCCGTCACGATCAGCGGCGAAGTGGGGGTGGCTAAACCCGATGCGTCCATCTTTGACCTCACCTTCGACGCGCTACCCGGCGCCAATAGGGAGTCGGCTGTCATGGTCGGCGACAGTCTCGGAAGCGACATCTTGGGGGCACAAAACGCGGGCATCGACACGGTGTGGTTCAACCAACACAACACCGCCCCGCCAGCTAACGCCCCCACCCATACCGTGTCCGCCTTGGCCGACATCGCCCCACTGATCTAGCTGTGGGCGTGGCTGGTCGGGCTACCGGTAGGAACTGATGGTGTTCATAGGTGGCCGCGCCGCAATGAACACTGGCTTCACCTCGCCAAGCTGATTGATCAACGGCGGCAAGGGTGAAGGAAGGTCCAGGCCCGCTCGGTCAAGCACGACCGCCAGGATTTCCGATGCCTGCTCGGACAGCGACAGCAAGCTGCGGTGCCGGTGCTGACGAATACCGAGGTCGACTTGGGCAATGGCATCTACCCCGGCCAGGCGCAACGTATCGATAAGCAAGGCGCTTTCGACGCCGTAGCTTTCGATGAACGGCAACTGTTCGAGCAGTTCTCGGGTGGCCGACGCTTCACCACCCAAAGGCTGGCGGATAGTGGCCAACGGCGGGAAGAACATGGACAACAACGGTCGAGCAACCAACTCGGTCGTACGGCCACCACCTCGGCCAGCCTCATCCAAGGGCCGATCGTAGAAGCCTTTGACCATGGACAAAGAAGGGTCGGCCAACAGCGGTGCCACCAGACCCGTGACATACGCGGGGGTGAAGCTGCGCAGGTCAGTGTCGCACCACACAATGATGTCGCCAGTGCTGGCCGCAATGCTGCGCCATAACACGTTCCCTTTGCCCCGGCCGGGAAGCTCAAGCGGAAGCACATCTTCAACCGACACCACGTCGGCACCGGCTTCTTTGGCCAAGACCGCTGTTCGGTCGGTAGAGCCGTCGTCCAACAAAATGAGTTCGTCAACCAAGCCCGGGTTGTCCGGCGCCATCAAGTTGTCGGCAATGTCGGCCACTATCTGGGCCACGGTCTCTTGCTCGTTGCGCGCTGGCAAACACACCGAAATGGTTCGCCCCGCTTTGGCCGCGGTCAGTTCGGCAACGCTCAGCTGGCTAGGTTCAACAATCCTCACCGAGCCCTCGGTTTGTGGGGAGCTGTTTGTCAAACTCATCGCTGGGAGCCTCTCAGCGGCTGTGGCATCGCTACTCTGCGAGCACTATGAAATTGTTTGGCGTCATTAATGCGTCCCCGGATTCGTTGCACGAGGACTCGATTGTGCGTTCGCCTGCCGACGCGGCACGCCGAGCCGAGTGGCTTCTCGACAACGGGGCCTGGGGCTTCGACCTCGGTGGTCAAGGCTCTACCTACGTGGCAGGCGAAACCACCTTGGACGAAGAGTGGGAGCGTCTCAAAGACATCATCCCGGTGCTGTTGAGCTACGACGTTCCCATGAGCGTCGACACGTGGCGACCCGAAACGGCCAAGCGTGCGCTGGATGCCGGAGTGAGTTGGCTCAACGCTGCTGACGGGCTGCAACAAGATGCCATGATGGCGTTGGTCGCCGAGTATCGGTGCCCAACGGTGCTGCCGTTCTTGTCGGGGCCGGACCCGTTGCGCATGGAACAGGTCACCGACCACGACCCCACCCAGGTGCTGCTGAACTTCTTCGACGACATCTTGGAACGTGCCGACGCCTTTGGGGTACGAGACCTGATGGTGCTGGACCCCGGAACCGGCTTTGCTCCCCACGACTGGCCGTGGGAAGAGCGGTACGTCTACCAAAAACGTGTCTACGGAGACATGGACCGCATGCGCACCTACGGGCTGCCGCTCTACATTGCGTTGCCTTGGAAAGAGACCGAACAGCACGACGAGCTGCTCGAGATTGTTATTGATGGCAACCCCGAATATGGGCGCTGCCATTACCCCGACCGCATCTTGGCCGCCGCTGCCCGACGCACGGGCTAACGGACGCTTGGCGCCGTTTCGGGAGCGACGGTGAGAGCAGGGGGGCATGGTGTGAAGGGTCGGCGTCTGTACTAGCGGCGCTTAGAGGTGCAGGTCGTCGACGCGTTCGACACCGCCCGCAGGCAGCCGGCGATCCCAGTCGTCATCGAGGAGCTCGGGGGCAAGGTCGGCAAGCGGTTGCAGCACGAAACGGCGTTCCCACATGCGCGGGTGCGGGACGGTGAGGTCGGCAGACTCGATCTTGGCGTCGCCCCACAACAACACATCGATGTCGAGGGTGCGTGCCCCCCAGCGGATCTTGCGTTCGCGACCACTTCCGGCCTCAATGGCTAGACACGTCTCGAGCAGCGCAAACGGGTCGAGGTCAGTTTCGATTCGGGCCACAAGGTTAAGGTACGCGCCTTGTTCTGGGCCGCCCACCGGATCGGTCTCATACACCCCCGACAGTGCGGTTACCCCGGGAAGATTGGCCACCCCAAAGCGCAAATGTTCGCGCCGGTCGCCAAGGTTGCTACCCAATGCAACGTAGGCCGTGGTTAGCGGGCGTGGCCGGTGATACATGTCGGCGCGATACCGCTTGATGCGAACGGCCGTTGATTGGATGTCTTCGGGAACGGGCGGGCGAAGCTTGCGCACAACCACTTCCACGGCATCGACGCGGGCCAGGCCAAGCACTTCCTCGGCGATACGGGTGGCCACCTTCTCGAGCAGCAACGTCTTTTCGCCCGCAATGACTTTCTGGGCCAACGCAATAGCTACGCCGTAGTTGACCGTCAGCTCGAGGTCGTCAGTGCGCCCCGCGTTACGCACATCGAGGTCGATCACCATGTCGACCTCAAAGGGCTGAGGTCTCGCCTGCTCTTCAGGCAGCACTCCAATGGTTCCAACCACTCGGAGGCCATTCAATTCAATGCGGTCAACGGTCACGACAGCCCTTTCTGTCCGGCTATGGGGCATTCGCGAAAGATCACCGTAGGTCCCCCAACGACGCA
This sequence comes from Acidimicrobiia bacterium, assembly GCA_030431575.1. Lineage (GTDB taxonomy): Bacteria > Actinomycetota > Acidimicrobiia > Acidimicrobiales > UBA8592 > JAUIIS01. Next base: position 6,898 of record JAUIIS010000188.1, read on the forward strand.
ACGCCCCTCCGAACCACCTTTTCGCGCTTTTTGTTGCGTGTCGCTCGAAACCCACCATTTCCCAGTGGGGTCGGGTGTGGTGCATTTCATTTCAGAACACCGGCTAAGACCACCCAACAACCCATGAAATGAAATGCACCACACCCGACCCCTCAGAAAACAGCGAAGCGGAACGAGCCTTGCGGCAAGGAAAGGCGTGACATTTGGGGTCCAAAATGG
>JAUIIS010000189.1 GCA_030431575.1 Acidimicrobiia bacterium
ACGGCTGTTGATTGCCAAGATCGCCAACGATGGTGTCGCAGCTGTCGAGCGTCGTATGACCATCACCAGAATGGCCGAGGGTGTCGCGCAAAGCGGCGAGATCTCAGATGCGGCGATGGGTCGTGTTGTTGCCTGCCTTCAGGAGTATCGGGCGCTCATGGACAGTCATGGCGTCAGCGAGGTTCGTGCGGTGGCCACATCAGCGGCTCGCGACGCCAAGAACCGTGAGGACTTCTTCGACCTAGGCGAAGTTGTTCTGGGTACACGGCCGGAGCTGTTGTCGGGCGACGAAGAAGCCAAGTTGTCCTTTGCCGGAGCTGTCAGCGAGCTCGACCCTGCTCTGGGTCCGTTCCTGGTTGTGGACATCGGCGGTGGCTCTACCGAGTTCGTCTACGGGACCGAGTCCGTGCTGGGTGCGATCTCCACCGACATGGGCTGCGTTCGTATGACCGAGCAGTTCATTGAGCACGACCCGGCGTTGCCAGAGGAACTTGTGGCCGCTATCTCTATCGCTGAGCTTCACCTCGATGACGTCCGCGCCGCCATCCCCGAGGCGTCGATGGCGACAACGCTTGTTGGCTTGGCGGGCACGGTGTCCGCGGCGGCCGCTATCGAGCAAGGCTTGGCCCAGTACGACCGCGACGCTATCCATCACTTCAAGCTCACCAAAGAAGCAGCAGAAGACGTCTTTCGCACGCTAGCCACAGAAACTGCCGAAGAACGGCTGGCCAACCCGGGCATGGAACCTGGACGAGTCGACGTGATTGTGGGCGGCTTGTGCATATTGGTGAAGGTCATGCGCCAGTTCGAGTTCGATGCCTGCCTGGTCAGCGAAGCCGACATCCTGGATGGGCTCGTGGACAGCTTGCGATGAAGCCACAAGCCCGGAACATGTAGGCTCGCCGTATGCGATCCACCTTCTATCCGGGATGAGACTCGGGAGAACTCGGACAACGGTCCGTGAAACCAATCCAGTTCTTCGTGGCAAACGAGTGCTGCTGCGGCCTCTGGTTCCCTCGGACTTCTCTCAGTGGACAGAGGTGCGAAACACCAACCACGAGTGGTTGACCAAATGGGAGCCAAGCCGGCCAGCAGGCAGTCCCGATGTCATCAACGATCGTCACGCCTTTGCGGCGCGATGTAACGCCCGAGAACGCGAGCGTCACCTCGGTACGGGCTTCGGGTTTGGGATCTTTGTAGACGGTGCCCTTGCTGGCGAAATGAACCTGTCGTCATTGCAGCGCGGCCCATTCCAGAACTGCTACGTGGGCTACTGGATGGATGAACGCCTCGCTGGCAACAGCTACACACCAGAAGCCCTTGTCGCTGTTATGCGCTTTGCGTTTGAAGAATTGGACCTACACCGCGTTCAGATCGCCATCATCCCGCGCAACGCAGCAAGCCGACGCGTGGTCGACAAGATCGAGGTCCGCTTCGAAGGTATTGCCGAGCGCTACCTCGAAATCAATGGCGCATGGGAAGATCACATGCGCTTCGCTATGACTTCAGAAGAGTGGGAAGAACGCTCCCGCGACCTCATCGAGACTTGGCTGTACCGGACCTAGCGGTCTGGTACGAAGGGCCAAGAGCGGGAAATGGGCGCAAGGACCGTTGCGGTGACCATGGCCTATCCGCGCAGGTCCTAGGAGCCAAACCGACGATCTAGCCCTTGGAGCTGATGGTTCCCTGGAGCTTGGTGACGAGTTCCTGGAACTCTGGGCTGTTCATTGACTGCACCTGAGGTACCACTTCGTGCTCGACCGAGTCGGGTGAGGTGTCGATCTTTGGGAGCTCCAACATGGCTGCTTTGGTGGCGCGGGTGAGCTTGGCGGGGAACGACGCGGCCCGGGTGGCCATTTCCATACAGGTGGCCATGAGCTGGTCGTCGGGCACACACTTCCATGCCAATCCGATTTCTGCGGCGCGCTGGCCGTCGAGGATTTCCCCGAACAGCACCATGGCGCGCACGGCTTGGTCGCTGGTCTTGTGGCGTAGGCGCCAGGTGTGGCCACCACCGGGGTGGATTCCGATCTGGAGGAAGCGGCTATCGAACTTGGCTCGCTCGGCAGCGATGATGACATCGCAAGCCAGCGCCATGTTCATGCCGGCACCCACCGCAGCGCCGTTGACCGCAGCAATGGTGGGCAGCGGCGAGTGGGCAATGCGCAGGAAGCCTCGGTAGATGTCGTGGATGTTGTCGCGTTCGCGGGCGGCGAGGAGGTCGCCAAGGTCTGCGCCAGCGCAGAACGCTGGGGGAGCGCCGGTGACAACGACGGCTTTGGCCTCGCCCTTGTTCTCGAGGAACTCCATGGTTTCGACGATTTCGTCGCACATCTGAAGGTTGATGGCGTTGCGCTTATCGGGGTCGTTGATGGTGAGGGTGGCGACACCGTTGTCGTCTACTTCGGAGATCAAAAAGTCCATGCGGCGATTGTGGCACGGTCCCGGGTCAAACGCGTCGTTTAGGACAATCGGCACAAAGGTCTCGGGCCGAGAACGCTGGTGTGGCTGAATGTCGGCTTGGGGCGTGGGTGGGTTATTCCTCGCCCACTGTGATGGCGACGCCTGACTCGTGGAGTTCTGCGTCGTTGGCCAGGTGTGCTTGCCCTTCGGCGCAGGTGTCGAGTGCTGGGCACCAGTTGCAGGTTGGGCCCGGCTTTTTGGTGGGTGGGTGGTCTTGGTAGCGCAACTCGACCATGCGGTGGATTGCGTCGACGACGCGGGCAATGGTGGAGTGCAACATGGCAATGCTGACCGGCTCGGGGGTGAACCGTGCTTGGTCGAGGTAGTAGGTGGCCACCAGCCTGGGCGGGGTGCCGATGCGGATGGCTTCGAGGAGGGCGTAGTAGCGGAGGTCGTCTCGGTGAATGGGGGAGAAGCGGCCGGTCTTGAGGTCTACCAACACCTTTCCGGCCACGTTGCCCGAGGCCCGCCCGAGCGCGAGGTCGACTTTGCCCGCCAGCACAATCTTGCCTTGAGCAATTTCGACCCTCGCCGGTGACTCCATCGCTGGACGCCATTCGCGTTTGAGCGGTGGCCAACATTCTAGGAACGCGGTCACTCGGCCGGAGACTTCGCCCTGGAGTTCGGCACGGTCGGCTTCGGTGAGGCTCTGCAGCCACCGACCAAGGGGTGCTTCGTCGAACTCGACTTTGGCGAGGGTTTGTTCGGTGAGTTCGATGGGGTTCTTGTCGCCACGCCAGTGGACGGAGAGCTCGATGGCTTTGTGCGCCAAGGTGCCGCGTGCCAGCGGGATGCTCCACTCGAAGTCGCCTTCGAGCTCGGCAAGGTATTTGGCTTCACATCCCATGACCTGGGCTAGCTGGCGTTTGCCCACAAACAAGATGTCGTCTTCGGGGATCACCTCTGCCAGGTAGTTGAGCGCGATTTCGAGGTCGGTCTTCAGCTCGACTCGCAGGTTAGGGTCGAAGCTGGGCCGCTCTTCGGGCGTTGCACCGAGGAGTTCGAGGACCTCGAGTTGTGCCGGGTTCAGCGACTCTGGTTGGGCCATGGCGCCCAACCTAGTGCCGTGGCCGCTGGGCTTGTCACACCCTCGCGCGACAATAAGAGCGTCATGGAATCCCGATCACTTCGCTTTGCCGCAGCTGCCAGAACCTTGGGCGATGCCGCCCGCCGTGCTGGCTATGTGGCGCCCACGTTTCGCAGCCCACCAAAGATCGCGGGGCGCACCCGCACTATTCGCCGCCACAGAAGCGGCGGGGCAACGGTGTCGCTCGTGGTGAAGTCTCGGCCTTGGTTTGCGGTGCTGTCAGACATGATCGAAGGTTTTGTGGCCGTTAACCGCACCGGAGACGCCGCCGCCGACCTGGTCATGGGCGAACGGCTCAGGGACGTGCTGTGGGACGCTGTCGAAGTCATCGACTTGGGTGCCGACACCCAACCCAGGCGAAAGCGGGGAGCCAAGCCCGATGCGGGGACGTCGCACCTCAACGTTGTGCCAACTGCGGCCTAGAGCGGGCGTGTAGGCGGGTACACATACAGCCTGGGCGAGCAATCAGCGGGTGATCAGCCCGCCGTCCACAACCAACTCAGAGCCGGTCATATAGCTGGCCTCGTCGCTTAGTAGGAACATGACCGCTGCTCCGACTTCCTCAGACTTAGCCGAGCGGCCCATGGGCACCGAACGCACGAGGCGTTCTGCGGCGGCTTCACCAAGATCGAACAACATGTCGGTTTCTATGGCGCCGGGGTGGATCGAGTTGACCCGCACATTGTGGGGCCCCAACATGGCAGCGGCGCTTTGGGTCATGCCCCGCACCGCCCACTTGCTGGCGGCATAGGCGATGGCCCCGTAGCCGCGCATGCCTGCAATAGACGAGATGTTCACGATCGAGCCTGCGCCTTGTTCGATCATGGTGGGGGCCACCGAGGTCATTCCCAGGTACACGCCGTGCTGGTTCACTTCCACGACCCGCCTGAAGTTGTCTTCGTTCGCGTCGAGGACGGTGTCACCAAGGTAGATGCCTGCGTTGTTTACCAGTCCGTCGATCTTGCCATGCGTTTCGACCACCGCGGCGACAACCTCGCGCCACTGCCCGGCTGAGGTGACATCGAGGTGGTAGTAGCTGCCGTCGACTTCGGCGGCGACTGCTTCGCCAAGCTCGTCTCGGATGTCGCACACCGCAACGATGGCGCCGTGTTCGGCCGCTTGGCGGGCTTCGGCTGCCCCTTGGCCGCGTGCGGCGCCGGTAATGAGCACCACTTTGTCGTCGAGCTTGCCTGTTGTGTCTGCCATAGTTGGTCTCCGTGCTGGTCGCTAGCGCGAACACTAACAGCGGCGCGAGCCGGCGTGTCTTGGCGGTTACCAGCAACGATGCGTCTGTTGTTTAGGCGACCGCCGCCTTGCCCAGTAGGGGCGCTGGCAGGGCGGGTTGGGTCATACTGGGGCATGGCTTATGTCGAAGACCGTGTTATCCACGATGCTGACGCGCCTGTTATGGAAACCCCCGACTGGGTGGACGAGGTCGCTCCAACACCCATCGCCGAGTTCGTCCACGCGAACGTCTACGCAGATGGACTGGTTGGCGCCACTGGGGAGATCGCCAAGGCAAAACGGCTACACGCCGACGAAGCTTTCCGTGCCAACTTCGAAGATCTCATGGGCACTGCGCTGCCGTTGCCGGGCTGAGCTGTGGAGATCGAGTTTGAGTTCAGCGCCGAGCTGTTCCTGTGGAGCGGCGACAAGGCAAGCTGGGTGTTCCTTGAGGTTCCCATGGACGAGTCCGATCAGATCAAAGAAATGGTGCCCACAAAACGGGGCTTTGGGTCGGTGCCGGTAACGGTTCAGATTGGCGACACCGCGTGGAAAACGTCGGTGTTTCCGTCCAAGGAGCGCGATGCCTACATCCTGCCGGTCAAGAAGCCCGTGCGCATGGCTGAGAAGGTCGACGAGGGCGACACCGTCGTGGTACACCTCACCGTGGCTATCGACGACTAGCAGTCCTTCAGCACCCTGCTAGCGGTCCCATGGTTGCCGTCTGAGCGGTCCGCGTAACGTAGGCTGTCAGCGTGCACCCGTCTCGACCCACCAGGACGCCGCCCGCGCCGCCTTGGGCTGGGCCGGTCGTGCCAGTTCCGGCTTGGAAGCCAGCAGCGCCGCCTCGGCAGTGTCGTGCGCACGCTGACAGCGACAAAGTAGACGACCAGGTGAAGTCGGGCTGGCCTCGCTGGCCAGCCTTGTAAGGTAGAGGCTCGCTCCCAAGCCCGGGTGGCGGAATTGGCAGACGCAGGGGGCTTAAACCCCCCGGGCCCTTTGGGGCCGTACGGGTTCAAGTCCCGTCCCGGGCACTGCTGACCAGCGGTTATGTGGTTGACGGATCTGTGGATAACTGGGTGACCTGTGGAATCCAGTAAACGTGCACTAAGAGTGCACGGAGGCTAGGGCAGCTGCATGGCGAGAGGGCGGATATTTTGACGGCAGGGCGGCTGTGGGTTTCGTGTTGATCTCGGTCCAGACCCAGCGACCGGTCGTCGTCGGCAAGTGCAACGTCAGGTTTTAGGACAAAGCGAGAAGCCGAAGAGGCGCTCGACGAGCGACTGGCATCGATCCGCTCAGGCGCATCTGTAGCTCCGTCAACGGCAGAACTGGGCGAATTCCTCGATGACTGGCTGCAAGGTGAAACGTCGCGATTGAAGGAGACAACCTGGGAGAGCTACCGGGTTGTGGTCGATCGAGTCAAAGCTCGGGTGGGGAGGGTGAAGCTGCAGTCGTTAACGCCTCTCGAGCTTGAGCGGTTCTACCAGGTGCTCGGCGAGTCTGGCGGTCATCAGGGCGGGCCCTTATCGGTGAAGACAGTTCGCAACACGCACACGGTGTTGCGCAAGGCGCTCGCCGACGCCGAACGGCTCGGGCTAATCATGCGGAACCCTGCCGCAACAGCCCGGCCCCCTGCAGATCAGCCCAAGGACCAGAAGACTTGGAGCTCTGATGAGTTGCGAGAGTTCCTGGACGTGATTGTCGAGGACCGCTTGTACGGGCTGTATGTGCTCCTGGCGACAACCGGGATGAGGCGTGGCGAAGCCCTGGGGCTGCGGTGGAATGACTTGGACCTCGACGGTGCTGAGCTCCATGTTGTTCAGACTTTGGCCGCGATCAACTACAACCAGTGTTTACGACACCGGAGACGAAGCGCAGTCGCCGCCTGATCTGCCTCGATGCCGACACGGTTCGGGTGCTGCGGGCCGATGGGTCGCGCCAGCGAGCCGAGCGTCTCAGAAGTGGACCAGCTTGGAATGGCGCCGACGATCTCGTCTTCTGCGATGAACTAGTGCAGGCATTGGGTCGAGACGTGGACGCCGCCTTTGACTGGATTGGGTCATCTGAAAAAGGCCCTACTGTGGTCCGCCTCGACCTGATCCCATGGCCTCCGCTGTCGCTTTCACCTGCCGATGCCCGAAGCTTGATCATGGATC
>JAUIIS010000190.1 GCA_030431575.1 Acidimicrobiia bacterium
CGAGCACCGCCCTGTCCCTCCATGGAAGGTCTGGTACGAGGGCCCTCAGTTCCGCTACGAGAAGCCTCAAGCGGGCCGGTACCGCCAGTTCTCTCAAGTCGGCATCGAGGTATTGGGCGCCGACGACCCTGCTGTTGATGTCGAGGTCATTGCCTTGGCCTGGCGCTTCTATGAGGCCCTAGGCCTGGCCCAAGTCTCGCTGTTGTTGAACTCGCTCGGCGACCCGACCTGTCGCCCCGCGTACTTTGCTGCGCTCGAGTCCTACCTCAACGACCACCGCAGCGACCTCTCCGAACAATCCCAGCTCACGCTGGCAAAGAACCCGCTCCGGGTGCTCGACTCCAAACGTGGCCAAGACCAGGCCATCATCGCCGAAGCGCCACTCATGGTCGACTACCTCACCGCCGAGTCTGCCGAGCACTTCGCTGCGGTTGCTGCCGGGCTCGATGCCTTAGCCATTCCCTACGAAATGTCACCTCGTCTCGTCCGCGGACTCGACTACTACACCCGAACCACGTTCGAGTTCGCAGCTACTGCGCTAGACAGCGCACAGAACGCTGTGGGCGGCGGTGGCCGCTACGACGGCCTGGTGGCCGACCTAGGTGGCCCCCCAACGCCGGGTATTGGTTTTGCGCTTGGCGTCGACCGTATCTTGTTGGCATGCGATGCCGAAGGCGTCTTCGGCCCCCCAGCCACCCAGGTCGATGCGTTTGTCGTCGACATGACCAACGGCACCCAGGCCACGCTGCTGTGCGACCAGCTACGCCAGGCGGGCCTTGGCGCCGACCGCAGCTTCGGCGGGCGCTCGGTCAAGGCGCAGATGAAGGTCGCCGACCGCTCTGGGGCTCGGTTGGCCCTGTTGATTGGCGAAGACGAACTCGCCAACAACGTCGTTACCGTTCGCGATCTGCGCGGCCCGGGCGACCAACAGCAACTCCCACGCAACGGCCTAGCCGCTGCGCTCACCGATCTACTCAACACCCTCCCCCCGATCTCAACGGAGACCCCAACATGACTTTGCGCACCGACTATTGCGGCTCGCTACGCGCCAGCGACGTTGGCCGAACGGTGACGGTATGCGGCTGGGTAGATACCCGTCGCGTGCACAGCGAACACCTGGCTTTTATCGACCTTCGCGACCACACCGGCATCATCCAGTGCGTAGTCGACGAAAAACTCGACCTGCGCTCGGAGTACGTGGCTGCAATCACCGGCGTTGTCCGAGCCCGCCTCGATGGGGCAAACAACGACAAGCTCGACACCGGCGAGATCGAGATTGGTGAGGCCACCGTTGAGGTGCTCAACGTTGCCGAACCGCCGCCGTTCCCCATGCACGAGCGCACCGACGTAGACGAGAACATCCGCCTACGCCATCGCTACGTCGATCTGCGCAAACCGCGCATGCAGCGCAACCTGCGCACCCGGGCCAAAGTCAACAGCGCCGTGCGCGGCGCCATGGAGCGCCAAGGTTTCCTCGAAGTCGAAACCCCCATGCTTATCGCTTCCACGCCCGAAGGCGCCCGCGATTTCGTGGTGCCTTCTCGACTGCACCCCGGAGACTTCTATGCCTTGCCGCAGAGCCCGCAGCTCTTCAAGCAACTCTGCATGGTGGGTGGCATCGACCGCTACTACCAGATCGCGCGTTGCCTCCGCGACGAAGACTTGCGCGCTGACCGCCAGTTCGAGTTCATGCAGCTCGATATGGAAGCCAGTTTCGTGGGACAAGACGACATCTTGGCCTTCGTCTCAGAAGCCATTGCCGACGCGGCCGAAGCCATTACCGGTACCCGGCCTGGTGCTATCCCCACCATGACCTGGCACGAAGCTCAGGAGCGGTTCGGTTCAGATAAGCCCGACGTCCGCTTTGGTATGGAGCTCACCGAGATGAGCGACATCTTCGAAGGCACCGAGGCAAACGTCTTCAAGGTCCCCTGTGTCAAAGGCATCCTCTATGAGGGCGGCGCAACCACGCTCGGTCGCAACGCCATCGATGCGTTGACCGACAAGTGCAAGCGATGGGGCGCGAAGGGCCTCGCCTGGTTCCGTGTCGGCGAAGGTGGCGTCCTCGAAGGCGCACTCACCAAATTCATGTCCGAGGCAGAGCTTGCTGCGGTGCCAGAGCGCCTCGGCGCCTCCGCTGGCGACATGGTGATGATTATCGCCGCCGAGCGCCGTGTGGTGAACCACGTTCTTGGCTTGCTGCGTCTTGAGCTCGGACGCCCGCCGGTCAACGAAGGTGGCTTGCAGTTCTTGTGGGTCACTGAGTTCCCGTTGTTCGAGGCCATTAGCGACTCGGGGTCGCCTATCCCCGCCCATCACCCGTTCACGATGCCCCATCCCGACGATGTCGACAAGCTGATGGTGGCCGAGGGCGAAGAGTTCTTGGAGATCCGTTCGCAGGCCTACGACCTGGTGCTCAACGGCTGGGAGCTCGGCTCTGGTTCGGTTCGTATCCACCAAGGCGACGTGCAGGCCAAGATCTTTGAGTTGTTGGGGATCAGCGACGAAGAAGCCCGCCAAAAGTTCGGGTTCTTGCTCGATGCGTTCAAGTACGGGGCACCGCCACATGCTGGCTTTGCGTTCGGTATCGACCGCATCGCTGCGTTGTTAGCCGGCGAAGAAAACATTCGCGAGATCATTGCGTTCCCCAAGACCCAGTCTGGCGGCGACCCCTTGACCAACGCCCCCACACCAATCGACCCGGCTCATCTCGAAGAGCTCGGTCTTCGGTTGCTACCACCGAGCACTTAAACGCTCTCTGACCCCCGGCCTCCGACCCCTCCGGACACTAGTAGGCAGCAGCGGCGCCCAGGCCGTGGAGCAGGATCGAGGCGGCAGCAAGGGCAGCGAAGATTCGTTGCCGGCTGCTGCTTTGCGCTGTCCAAGCAATGACGCCGAGTGCCAGAAGCGGAGCGGCGCCCATGAGTGCCTCAAGCGGGTAGCGGTAAGAGAAGAAGCCGCTACCGCCCGAAACGCGATTGGCCTGGTACTGAACTAGCAGGTAGGCGGCCGACCCCAGCGCCGCACCAATGCACCAGTCGGGCGCATGTCTGCGTGCCTGCCATGCGCCCACGATCGCGATTGCCAAGAACGGTGACGTCCAGAGCATGCCGACATCTGGATCAATGAAAGCTGCGAGCACTCGCTCAACCAGAGTGAGGGGGCTGGTCGTGGTGACCTTGTTTGAGAAGCCGCCGCCGTAGCCGCCTGAGATGGAGAGCGATCCAAAGACCGCGTTGTTGTAAAGGACCACCACTGCGAGGCCCGCGGCCGATGAGAGGCCAAGCTTCAAGAGCGGCCGGATGTCGCGACGTCCAATGACAACCGCAATGCCCATCCCGGCCACGATGAGGGCGGTGTGAGGGCGAACAACAATTGCGCCGCCAAATGCCAGACCAGAAGCCACCCATTGGTTCTTCGAAGCCAGGTACGAGCCGAGCGAGATCATCATCATCGCCGGGCCGTGCTGCCAGAGCTTGTCTGCTGCAACCGACCACGCGCCGGTTCCTAGACCGGCCACGGCGGTAGCCCAAAGAGCGTTGCGTTCGCTCGTGAGCGTGCGCATGGTCAAACCAAAGAAGAGCATGGCTAGGACCACAGCAACCACAGCAGCTGCCGCCGCAGGGACGAGGGAAGGCACCGTAATGTCGACTGTTCCCGATTCGCCTGTGTCGGCGTTACTCCACGTGGCCGGGTAGGTCTCCTGCGATGTGTCAGCCAGGTAGAACAGCGCCCCCCAAGCAGCTACGCCGGGTGGGTACTGCGAGGTAACACCGTCGGGTGCACTCGTGAACCAGCCAACCGTGCCGCGGTATTGCGGCTGCGCGAGCTCTGACGCCTCAGGAACGATCGCCGCCTGGTTTGCAGCAAAGGAGCGGGCCTGCACCGCATTGGTGAATGCATCGACGTTGTAGGGAGTCGACCACGTTGCCGTTATGGCGTATAAGCCAGCCAGGGCCAGCACGAGCAGGCTCAGTGTCCATCGCTGCGGAACCCGCTTGAGACCTTCGGGTACCTCGACAGAACGGAGTGTTGTCAGTCCGGTCACCGTCAACAATCGGCGGCTTTAGTCGATTGTTAACAGATGCAGCCATCCCAACCATGGCGCCCAGTCTTTATCGTCGGCGCACCCAGGTCTGGAACTACCCTCATTCAGCAACTCCTGAGCCGCGAGGTTGCCATCGGCCCGGAGACCCATTTCGTCCGCAATCACTGGTTGCGGCGGCGGCGCTACGGTGACCTCCGCCGCGCGATCAACTGGACCCGCCTCAAGCGCGACATTGTCGCCAGTGACCCGTTTGTAGACAGCGGTCTCGATGGGTCGCTGTTTGACACCGTTGAGCGCACCTACCCGGCAATCCTGCGCAGATGGATCGAGGGCTATGCCCACCATCAGGGCCTAGCCCTTATGGGGGAGAAGACCCCCAACCACGCCCAATCCCTGGAGCTGCTCAGTAGCTGGTACCCGGGTGCGCGCTTCGTTCACGTTGTCCGCGACCCGCGAGCGGTCGTGTCGTCGTCCCTGCAGACTCCTTGGTCCACCAATGATCCGGCAGCCGATGCCAACGTGTGGCGTAGCTATGTCTGCTCGGTCAGGCGCGCCCAGCCCATCTTGGGCTCGCGCTGTCTGACTATCGTCTATGAGGATTTGGTCGCGAATCCCGATGATCTGCTGGCACAACTGGCGGAATTTGTGGGTGTCGAAGTCTCAGCGCTAGAACCGGGTGGCGCTCCGGTTGGCGTCAACCTTGCTCGAGAGCCGTGGAAGGCTGGCTCCAGCCTCGCAGTCTCTGCTGCATCAGTCGACAAGTGGGCAACGGCTCTCACCCTAAACCAGGTGCGCTCTGTCGAGGCCGTAGCCGGTGCCGAGATGCAGCTCTGGGGCTACGCGCCGCTCACGCCGCTTCGAGACCGAATCCCAGCAGTGCTCAGGCACCTCGGGCCTTTGCTTGCACACCAATTAGTCACGACCCAGCGACGTATTCGGCTATGAAGCGTGACCGTCTTGTGATCCGAACCGCACTGCTCCTTGTGGTGCGCGGCGGAGCAGCGATGAGCGCCTTTGGACTCGCACTGGTACTCGCCCTGCGGCTTGGCGCTGCCGAGGCAGGCGTGTTCTACCTTGCCGTCACTGCGGCAACGATCGCGGCAACGGTTGGCCAGCTTGGACTGCCCGCCGCAGTGCTGCGCTTTGTAGCCGAGTCGCATGCAGAGTCAGATCCCGCGGCGGCGCAGGGCTATGTCGTTGCGGGCCGTCGAGCGGTCTTGATCGCAAGCTGCGTTACTGGTCTTTGCCTGGCGGGACTTGCGCCACTGCTGGGGCCTGCGTTCGGACTTTCGACAGGCGCCAGTCTGAGCGGGGCTGCGTTGGGTGTTCCGGCGCTGGCTGTGCTCAGTGTCCATACCCAGGCACTCATTGGCGCCGATCGGCAGCTCCTGGCCGCGCTTTCGTTCAACCTGCTTCCACCAATCATTACGGGTGGCGGCATCGTGCTGGTTGCCGATTCGGCCGCTGCAGCCATCCACATTTGGGTCGGCACGAACCTGTGTTGTACATGGCTGTCGTTGGTCGCTTGGCGCAGGAGTTCATTGGAGCACCGGTCGGCGGTGGCGTGGCGGGCAACGGCACCACTAATATCCACGCTGGTACCGAGCGCCATTGCCATGTTTGTTGTAGCCGTCGGCCAACTCGCAATCAGTTGGTCCGACACCGTCGCGCTAGGAGTTCTTGGATCGGCCAGCGATGTTGCCGTCTACGCTTCAGCGCGGCAAATGGCGATGGTTCTGAGCCTGGTGCTGGTGGCGGTGGGCTCGATTTTTGCGCCAAGGTTCGCAGCATGCCAACGACAGAACGACAAAGCTGCCTTGGTCGATGCTGCCCGACGGGCCACGTTGTTTTGCACCGCAGCGACGGTGCCCATCGCCGCGCTAATGATGGTTGCACCGGGCCAACTGCTCGGGCTATTTGGATCTGAGTTTGTGGCTGGGGGAGTCGCACTGCGACTCTTGGTCACAGCCCAGCTCATCAACGCAATGGCTGGGCCCGTGGGCTACGTGCTGTTGATGACCGGGCGCGAAAGGCACCACTGCTATGCACTTGTTGGGGCAGCTCTGGCCAACGGAGTGTTGAATAGCTTTCTTGTGCCGCTTTGGGGCCTTGCTGGCGCAGCGGGGGCAACGCTTGTCGCTCAGGTGATCTTCAACGCCTTGGCGCTGTGGAGTGCTCAGGTCTACCTCGGCCAGACGACGCTGCCCACAATGAGTTGGCGCTTCGCGGAGAGCCATCGCTACAAGAGCCCTGCTCGCTGATATATCTCGCGAGCAGTTCGCGCTACCTCGGCGGGCGCAATACGCTGCGGCGCTTGGTCAGCGAGCTCGCTCACCGGCAGATCAGCGGCGGCCAGCAGGACGTCACGGGCGCTGCATTGCGCGTCGAGTAGCAAGTCGCCCGGGCCGCAGGCTTCGACGAGCCAACCGCCAGGCCAACAACCGGCTTGCCTAGCCGGTGTGCCTGCACGACGGGGCCACTGGACTCGCCGACCCCGTCTCGACGCAGCGACACCATGGCGTCACCGGCTGCGATGAGATTGCAGAACGCTGCCAGGCTGTCGGCTTCACGGTGGACCACGTTCACTGGACTCGTGGCTACTGCAGCGGCTGCCTTTCGGTCGGTGATGCGTCCAACGAGGACGACCTGGATCTCGGGGAGTTCGGCTGCTGCTATGAGCAGCTCGCCGATGCCCTTGTTGGCGCGGAGTTGGCCAGCAACCACAAGCGTTCGAGCATAGTTTGCGGCTTTCAAACCATCTCGGAGCTCAGCAACAGTTGTCGCTATGGGCGGCGAGATCGGCATGAGCAGGGGCATGACGTCGACCTGTCCTGAGAAGC
>JAUIIS010000191.1 GCA_030431575.1 Acidimicrobiia bacterium
GGACGAGATGCTCGAAGAGCACTCCAACCATGACCTCAAACTCAGCGGGGTCTCAAACTCCCAAGCAGCGTTAGCTGACACGGTCATCATTGCCACGCCATGGGACGCGTGTGCGCCAACCGCCAAAGAGTTCTCGCCTCGCCTTCGGGGCAAGCTCGTGATCTGCATGGCCAACGCATTGGCTCGGGTAGGCGAAGAGTTCCATGCGCTCTACCCGCCCCGAGGTTCCATAGCCGCCGACGTCCAGGCCGCAATTCCAGACTCTCGGGTTGCCGCCGCGTTCCAGCACCTGCCTGCAAGAGAACTCGGCGAAATCGACCATGCCATGATCGGCGACGTGTTGGTCTGCGCCGACAAACAAGAAGCGATCGATGAGACCATCGCCATCATCTCGACCATGCCCAGCTTGCGGCCCCTCGACTGTGGCTCACTCTCCAACGCTGCCCCCATCGAAGCGTTCACGGCGGTGCTTTTGCAGCTCAATCGCAAGTACAGCACTCGAGCCGCGATTCAAATCACCGGCATCGAGTAGCAGCCCAGCTGCGTAGCGGCTCCTTGCCGTAGGGCAGGACTATGGCTGCGGACCCACAGCCTTGCTGGGCTGCCCATGCTCGGGCGGATGAACACCCGCTCTAACCGGACGGGACACTAGAGTGGCGGCGCCATGACCGTGCATCTCTACGACACCGCAAAAGCCGCTGTGGTCCCGTTTGAACCGGGCCCTGTGGTCACCATGTACACCTGCGGCATAACGCCCTACGACGCAACCCACCTCGGACACGCTGCGGCCTATGTGGGCTACGACATCCTTCAGCGTCGCCTCCGAGACCTCGGTCACGAGACCCGCTGCGTGCGCAACATCACCGATGTCGACGACGACATTTTGCGCAAAGCACGCGAGCTGGGCGTGCACTACCTCGACCTTGCGGCGTCTGAGACCGCACGGTTTGACGCCGACATGGTGGCCTTGGACATGCTGCCATCATGGAGCGAGCCCCGGGCCACCTCAGCCATTGCCGATATCCGCAAGTTTGTCGGCCTGGTGCTCGAGCGAGGCCATGCCTACGAATCTGGCGGTGCGGTCTACTTCGACATCAGCAGTTTTGGTGGCTTCGGCGAACTCAGTGGCTACAGCCGCGACGAGATGCTCGAACTCGCAGCAGAGCGCGGCGGAAACCCGACCGACCCAAACAAACGCGACCCGCTCGACTTCATCCTGTGGCAGCCTTCGGCGCCCGACGAGCCAGCGTGGGACTCCACATGGGGCCCAGGACGCCCGGGCTGGCACATCGAATGCAGCACCTTGGCGATGCGCGACCTCGAGACCTCAACCATTGATCTGCATGGTGGGGGAGCCGACCTCATTTTCCCGCACCACGAATGCGAACGGGCCCAGTCAGAAGCAGCCACTGGCGTGCCCTTTGTACGGCACTGGATGCATCAGGCCATGGTGCGCATGGACGGCGAGAAGATGTCCAAGTCGTTGGGCAACCTGGTGTTTGTGTCCGAACTGCGCAAAGAGTACGACCCAAGGGCCATCCGCCTCGGCATTTTGGCGCACCATTACCGCGATTCGTGGGAGTGGAACGAGACCATCATGCCAACGGCCGCAAGACGTCTTGAAGCTTGGCACCAAGCCGGGCCTGGCGACGGTGCTCTCGACGAGGTTCGTTCGGCGCTCGACGACGATCTTGACTCGCCGGCAGCTTTGCGACACATCGACGAAGCAGTTGCGAAAGGCTTGGGTGTAAGCGAGGCAGCTCAGCTGCTGGGCGTCGCGACCGGCCGCGAGATATCGCTCGACCTCCCTAGCGTCTAAGGTAGGCGCCAGCACAGCACTCGACGGCAAAAAGTGGGGGCCCGTAACATGGCACGAGACGCAGGTCAGCTCTACTGGCTTGGCAAGGCCATCAACACGCCACTGCTTCGGTTTCTTTATCGCATCACCATCAAAGGCATAGAGAACGTGCCGGCCACCGGCCCGGCCATCATCGCCCCAAACCACGTGGCCTTCATCGACTCCATGTTCTTGCCTGCAGTGCTCGACCGGCGCATCACCTTTGTGGGCAAGGCCGAATACATGGACGACTGGAAGACCAAGTACATCTTCCCGGCCATGGGCATGATTCCCATCGATCGCACCGGAGGCACCGCAAGCCAAGGAGCGCTCGACGCCGCCGCCGAAGTGCTCAACAGGGGCGAGCTATTTGGCATTTACCCAGAAGGCACCCGCACCCGCACAGGCAAGCTCCACAAGGGCCGTACTGGTGTGGCCCGCTTGGCCATGCGCACCGGGGCACCCATCATTCCCGTTGGGTTCAAGGGCACCGGAGATATCCAACCCGCCGATGCGCCGCTGCCCAAGCCGTTCATGCCGGTCAAAATTTCCTTTGGGCGCCCCATAGATCCGGCGCGGTTCCGTGCCCGCGACGGCGATCCGCTGCTGTACCGCGAAATGACCGATGAGCTGATGTTCGAAATCCAGCAGCTATGCGGCCAGGAATACTCGCACGAGTACGCTTCCAAGGGTTCAGACGGCCAGCCACCCGCATCCAGCCCGGTCAGTTCTGAGCCCCTCGCGCCGGTCCGAAGCTCAGCCGACTTGTTGGCTTCAGGCAGCGGCTGACACAAGGGCGCCCCCGAATTCTGTACCGCTCTCACCAGACGCGACACCAGCCCAGTAGCATCGGGCGCTATGGCTGACATCACGGTCTCTCTACCCGACGGATCTTCGAGAACGCTTCCCGAAGGCGCAACTGCTGGCGACCTCGCAGCCGACATTGGCCCAGGGCTCGCCAAAGCAGCACTGATCGCCGAGGCCGACGGCATCGAGATCGACCTCAATGTGCCCCTCGACGATGGGGCCACGGTGTCGCTGATCACGAAGGACTCGCCCCAAGGCGTGTTCACGTTGCGCCACTCAACCGCGCACGTGCTGGCACAAGCAGTGCTTGAGCTGTACCCAGGGGCAACGTTTGCCATTGGGCCCCCAATCGAGCACGGCTTCTACTACGACTTCGATCTCCCCGACGGCCAGACACTCTCCGACGACGACCTCGAGCGTATTGAAGCCAAGATGCGAGACATCGTCGCCGCAGACCAGCCGTTCATTCGCGGCGAGACAACCGCAGCCGACGCCGCCGAACTCTTTGCTGACCACCCGTACAAACGCGAGATCATCGAAGTTGCCGATGCCAGCGAGATCGCTGGCGACAACATCATCAGCTTCTACCGAAACAGCGACACCTTTGTTGACCTCTGCCGAGGCCCCCACGTGCCCTCAACCGGCAAACTCGAACACTTCAAGCTCATGAACGTGGCCGGCGCCTATTGGCGTGGCGACGAGAAGCGACCCATGCTTCAACGCATCTACGGCACCGCATGGGCAACCAAGAAAGACCTCAAAGCGCACCTGCATCGGCTTGAGGAAGCAGCCAAGCGAGATCATCGCAAGCTGGCTAACGAACTCGACCTCATCTCATTCCCGTCCGAGCTTGGTGGTGGCCTCGCGGTGTGGCACCCAAAGGGCGCCATCATCCGCAAGATCATGGAGGACTACAGCCGCCAACGCCACGAAGATGGCGGCTACCAGTTCGTCTACACCCCCCATCTCGCCAACGCTCGGCTGTTCGAGACATCAGGCCATCTCGACTTCTACGCCGACGGCATGTACCCGCCCATGGAAATGGACAACGGCGAGTACTACCCCAAGCCCATGAATTGCCCCATGCATTGCCTGATCTTCAAGGGCGGCACCCGGTCCTATCGCGACCTGCCGTTGCGCTTATTCGAGCTCGGAACGGTGTACCGCTACGAACGAGCTGGCACGCTCCATGGGCTATTGCGCATTCGGGGCTTTACCCAAGACGACAGCCACCTGTATGTCACTGAAGAACAGCTTGCAACCGAAATCGCCGATCTGCTCGACTTCGTGACGTCAGTGCTTCGTGCATTTGGCTTCGAAGACTTCACGTTCAACCTTTCCACCCGAGACCCCGAAAAGTCCGTCGGCACTGACGAGATCTGGGAGATGGCCACCGACGCGTTGCGCGAGGCGCTCGATGCGCACGGGCTCGAGTACGAGGTCAAAGAAGGCGACGCAGCGTTCTACGGCCCCAAGATCGACATCGACGTGCGCGACGCCATTGGGCGTTCGTGGCAGCTGTCCACCATCCAGGCCGACTTCAATCTGCCCGAACGATTCGACCTGCATTACACGGCTGCAGACGGCAGCCGTAAGCGGCCCATCATGTTGCATCGGGCACTCATGGGTTCCATCGAACGTTTCTTTGGTGTGCTGGTTGAGCACTTTGCTGGGGCCTTCCCGGCCTGGCTGGCACCGGTGCAGACCTCGGTCTTGCCGGTGGCCGAAGAGCACGAACCTTACGCACTCGAACTCGTTCGTCAGCTCGAGAACGAAGGCTTTCGCGTCGAGTACTTCCGTCCCGATAACCCGTTGGGCAAACGCATCCGTGATGCCAAGACCCAAAAGCACCCGTACGTGCTAGTGGTCGGTGGCGACGACGTAGAAAACGGGACCGTTGGGGTCAACCCGCGTGGCGGCGAGGTCGAGCGCGATGTGGTCGTTGGCGACTTCATCAAGCGCCTCGCTGCTGAGGTAGCCGATCACTCGTGAGTCAGAATCTCGACCACATTTGGGCCGGGTGGCGCAGTGCCTACGTGTCTGGCGCTGGCGACACCCGACCTGTACCGCCTGGCGAGGGCACCATCTTCGAACGCATTCTGGAGAGTGGGTTGAGCAATCGTGAGAGCTACGTGCTTTGGCGAGGGCAGCATTGCGCAGCGTTGTTGAACGCCTACCCCTATGGCACCGGCCACGTGCTGGTCATGCCCCAGCAGGCCGTGCCGGACTTGGTGTCGTTGAGCGCGGAAGCGCACCAAGAGCTCTGGGAAGGCGTGAGGTTGACGGTGCGCGCTATCACCGATGCGTACCAGCCACATGGCATCAACGTCGGCGCCAACATCGGGGTCGCCGGGGGAGCAAGCGTTCCGGACCACCTGCACGTGCATTGCTTGCCTCGATGGGGTGGCGACACCACCTTCTTGACCACGATCGCAGAAACGCGCATGATCCCGGAGCCCTTGGATCTCACGTGGGAGAAGCTCTCGGCGGCTTGGCCATCGTAAGCAGCTGGCAATGAACGTGTGGGTCGCCCGGAGCAGCGGATAGCGTCAGTCCAGTGGCCGAGGACCAGGTAGACGAATCAGAGCTCCAAGACGGTGCAGAGCCGTATGCAGACGAGCTGCCCGAGGACCTCGACATCACCGGTCTTGTTGGCCCGTACGAGTTCCCCAACAATTCGAAGCGTCGCATTGCGTCGCTGCTCTATCTCGTCATTGGCGCTATTTGCGTTTGGCTAGGAACATCGGTGGACTCGGCACTAGTCAATGGCGGCCTCACCGTGGCTGGTATTGGGCTAGTTGTCTTCGCCATCTATTCGTGGCTGGTGGCCTCAGAGACTCGCTTCGACGAGGCCGACGCTCTTGTGGTTGCTGCTGAGACCGTGGGCTTTGCTCCGGGGTATTCGTCGGCGCAAATGACCTGGGTGGGTTGGCGGAGCATTCCGACCTGGCGTGTGCTGATGTATTCAAGCGAGCCGCAACCCACAAAGCGAGCCCTCGTTGTGGTCGACGCCGTCTCGGGCAAGGTTCGCGAACATCTGGTCGAAGACAACCCCGAAGACTGGTCCGACCTCGGGCTCTAGCCAGCAAGATTGCGGCGTTCCTCGGGCAGACATTTGAGTTGTTTGGCCCGTTCTTGAGAAAGCAGCCCTCGCGACATCACCTGTGGCAAAAGGTGTCGTAGAGTCGTCTAGTGGCGTTCCCGGTGCCGACCAAAATCTTGATTGGCGCGCTGGTTGTTGGTGTGCTGTGTGCTGG
Source organism: Acidimicrobiia bacterium (assembly GCA_030431575.1). GTDB lineage: Bacteria > Actinomycetota > Acidimicrobiia > Acidimicrobiales > UBA8592 > JAUIIS01. Next base: position 5,902 of record JAUIIS010000191.1, read on the forward strand.
CATTCCGCCCTCGGTGGCAGGATCGAACGCGTCGGCTCAGCCAGACACCAGCGACTCGGCCGTGACCGTGCCAGCGCCCACTCAGGGGGCGGCCCCGTCTAACTGGGATGGCGTGACACCCCGGGCTGGCCAGCGAGATGCCATAGCGTTAGCGGGCGGGCCCATCGCGCTCAGCGAGGCCGTGCCGTTGGACGGCGACTACCGTCGGCTGCACGTCAAGTTCCGCGATGCGCATGCGCCCGTCTGGAACGGCACGGCGCTCGAAGACAACCCCTCCGCACCCGGCGTAGCCAGCCTGGTTGCAGAAGAAACCGGTCTTGTCGTTGCACCGCTGTTCACGCGAAGCCGAGACCTCCTGGTCGCCGATGCGGCTCGTGCCGAAACGCTTTCTGGCGAACCACAAGCCGATCTCACGTCCTGGTACCTGTTCGCCAGTGACACCGAGCCGGCTGGTCGAGCGCTTGCTGAGCGCCTCAACCAACTCTCCAGCATCGAGATGGTGCAACCCGAGCCCACTCTGGCCGCCACTGCTCCTGCCGAAGAAGAGCGACAGGGCTACCTCGATCCAGCGCCGACTGGCATCAACGCAGAATGGGCGTGGGGCCAAGGCGGTGGAGCCGGCCAGAACGTACAGGTACTTGTCGTCGATAGCGGCTTTGAGCCAGGCCACAGCGACCTCGACCGCGCCAGTGCAGCGGGGGTAGCCATTCCCCACGAAACCGCCTGGGATCCGCACCACGGGCTACAAGTGCTGGGGATCCTGGTCGCCGATGATGACGAGAGCGGGCTGAAGGGCATTGCCCACGCAGCGGGGATCAGAACAGTCAACAGCGGCCGCAGCTCCGGCGATGTTGCAAACGCCATCAACCTCGCCGCGGCTGCGGGGTCTCCAGGCGACGTGTTGTCGGTCTCCCAAGGCATCTGCGCCGTCGACGGCTGCGCAAACGGTGTTGTCTTGCCCCTGGT
>JAUIIS010000009.1 GCA_030431575.1 Acidimicrobiia bacterium
CGCCGCGATGTGGTGCGCGGGGGTGCGGGAACCTGTGACACTCCCAGAAAGCGAACCCGTAGCGAGCCCGTGTGGCTGCTGTGACCAAACGCGTTCGCGGCTGCGTTCCTGACCGCCTCCGGAGCCGGACTTGTGGCTACCAACGTCGCGAACCACGCGCCCGCATGGCCCGAGATCCATTCAGGGCATGATCCGGCAACAAGCACGGAACGGCCGTGTTTCGCTACTGGCCCAGCACGGCGGTGCTGCGCATGCGGCGTTCGATGAAGTGCTCAAGCGCTCTAGTGGCCAGTTGGCTGACCTCGTGGGTGGCCGGGCCGGGGGGTTCGTTGAGGGCTGCGCCGAGTTGGCCGCCCAAGATGAGTTGCAACAGTCGGACGGCGTCGGCGCTCAAACCAGTGCCGCGCCGATGTTCGCGACACACCAGGCCGCCATCGATCTCCGAGAACGCAACCAGCTCTTCGGTGCTTTGGCACTGCACACACACCTGCACCTGCGGTCCGGCACCTTCCAGGGTTAACAGCTTGAGGAAGAACCCGGCCGAGACCAGTGCAGAGTCTTTGTCTGCCAGCGTGCGAAGCGCCCTCAGCAACATGGCGTAGAGCTCGGGTGCAGGATGATCTTGTTGGGCCACTTGGTCCACCGCTTCGAGCATGTTGACGGCTTTGCCCAAGCGGTCTAGGTCTTCGCGAATAGCCCGGAAGTGGTCGACGCTTTCGACTTGGGTGATGAGGTGAAGCTCGCCGCGGCCCTCGTGAAGCTGCAAGGCCACATGGCTCAACGGTTCCAAGCGAGACCCAAACTTGCTCCGGGTCTTGCGCACCCCCTTTGCCACGGCGCGCACCATGCCCCGTTCGGGGGTGATCAACACCACAATACGGTCTGCTTCGCCCAGCTTGTACGTGCGCAGGACAATGCCGTGCGCTCGGTAGTAGCGACTCTCTGGGCTCATTGCTGCCTGCGAGCGTTCATAGGCCACCAAAGCGGCGGCTGCGGGCCTGGAACTCTCGAACGGCGTCGTACACCGAGGTGCGGTCGAAATCTGGCCACAGCGAGTCCAGGAACAAGAACTCGCTGTAGGCGGCCTGCCACACCAAGAAGTTGGAGATGCGGTTCTCGCCCGAGGTGCGAATAATGAGATCGGGGTCGGGCATGTCGGGGGCATACATGTGGGCCGAGATGGCCTTCTCGTCAATCTTGTCGGCCGGTACGCCGGCGGCCACCAACGCTTTGACCGCGTCGACCAGCTCGGCCCGACCCCCGTAGTTGAACGCAATGGTGAATGTCATGCGGTCGTTGTCGCGGGTTTGTTCGACAGATTCGTCGATCACTCGCAGCAGCCCACGAGGCATGCGCCAGTTGCGGCGGCCAATAGAGCGGATGCGGACATTGCGAGCATGGAGTTCGTCTCGGCGTCGCCGCAGCGTGTCGCGGTTGAAGTTGACAATGAACTTCACTTCTTCTTTGGGGCGACGCCAGTTCTCGGTTGAGAACGCATACACCGTCACCCAGCCAATACCAAGCTCGAGCGCGCCCTCGATGCATTCGAACAGCGCATCTTCGCCGCGCATGTGGCCTTCGGTGCGCTTGAGGCCCCGCTCTTGTGCCCAGCGCCCGTTGCCGTCCATGACCACCGCAATGTGTTTGGGGATCTGCGTGGGGTCGATTCCCAGGCTTTCTATCTTTGCGCTATCGAACTGCGGCGTGATCACAACCGAACGCTATCTGACCCAACGCCCCGGAAGGGCGAACCCTGTCCCCCAACCCCGCAGCCTGATCGCGTATTCTGTTGGGCATCGCAGCGCAGGGTAGTGAATGGGTGGATGCGATCCGGTACTTCCGTGGGATGGGACCGAGTCGACGTCGGGCGACACACCGTTGGTTCACTGCGCTCTTGTTGGCCATTCTGCTGGTGGCCACGGTGCTGGCTGCAATCCAGGAGTTTGGCTAGAGGCGCCCAGCGCTACCCTCGCTGGCATGTCAATTGATGACGTCGTCGCCAAGCTAGAAGAGATCACGTCATCATTGCCCGACGGGGGCAGTCAGCGCAGCGGCCAAATCGAGATGACCAAGGCCGTGGCCCAGGCCATTGCCGACAGGTTCCACCTGATTGCTCGTGCCGGGACGGGCACCGGCAAGTCGTTGGCGTACTTGGTGCCCGCGGTCATGAGCGGCAAGACCACGGTCATCGCCACCGCAACCAAGGCGCTCCAAGATCAGCTGGCCGAGAAGGATCTTCCGTTCTTGGAAGAGCATCTCGATGTGAGCTGGGCCATCTTGAAGGGCCGTTCTAACTACGTGTGCAGGCAGCGTCTGCTTGAGCTGGCCGCCGATCGCCAGATGGCGCTCACCGGAGTTGTCGGTCACGACCTCGATGCAGAACTTGATCAAATTGTCGAATGGTCAGAGGAAACCAAGACTGGCGACCGGGCCGAGCTCCCGGTTGAGCCCACAGCAGCAGCATGGAGCGCCATATCGGTCAGTTCCGACGAATGCCCCGGGGCCGGCAGGTGCCCCAGTGGCCCAACGTGTTTTGCTGAAGCGGCCCGCAATGGTGCGGCCGAAGCCGATGTGGTGGTCGTGAACACGCACCTGTACGGCATCAACTTGGCATCTGATGGGGCCATCTTGCCCGAGCACGACGTTGCCATCATTGATGAGGCCCACCAGCTAGAAGACATCATCTCTGCTACCGCCGGGGTTGAGCTCAGCCCGGGCCGGTTTGGCGACCTCGGGCGACGGGCATCGGGCATCATTGCCGACGACGAGCTGAGCACAAAGCTGGCCGATGCCTCCGCAGACCTCGCCGACGCCTTGGAAGCTGCCGGCGACGGCAAGGTAGATCTCGACCCCGCCACCGACATAGGCCGGGCACTCACCCTTGGCCGCGACGCAGCCGACCGGCTGCTGTCTGCGTTGCGTAACATTGGGGGCACCCTCAGCGAAGATGTGACAGCCCGCAAAGAACGGGCTCAACAGGGCGCCACTACGCTGATCACTGAGATCGATGGGGCCTGGTCTGTCACCGAAGACGACGTGGCCTACATCACCGGGCCTCCCAATCGACGCAGCTTACGGGTGTCGCCCATCGACGTCGGCCCCACACTGCGCGACACGCTTTGGAAGCTGCCAACTGTCATCCTTACCAGCGCCACGGTGCCCGACGTGTTGCCCGAACAGATCGGCCTGGGCGAAGGGTCGTTTCAGTTTCTCGACGTAGGCAGCCCATTCGACTACGAACATTCGGCGCTGTTGTATTGCGCTGTCGACCTCCCCGAGCCGCGCAGCGACGAGTTCGAAGATGCGTCACACACAGAGCTAGAACGGCTGATCGTGGCCGCTGGTGGGCGCACGCTGGCCTTGTTCACTAGTTGGCGAGCCATGGGCAACGCCGTTGAGGTCCTGCGGCCACGACTGCCATGGAACATCCTTGCCCAAGGCGAGCTTCCCAAACCGGCCCTGCTCGATCAGTTCCGCGACGACCCCGAGGCATGCCTGTTTGCCACCATGAGCTTCTGGCAGGGCGTGGACGTGCAGGGCGAGTCGCTATCGCTCGTTGTCATCGACAAACTCCCCTTCCCCCGGCCAGACGACCCGCTGTTGAATGCCCGCCGCGACCGGGCTGGGCGGGCCGCGTTCCGCAAGGTCGACTTGCCCCGGGCGGCCATGATGTTGGCCCAGGGCACCGGCCGGCTGATTCGGTCCGAAAGCGACAAAGGCGTGGTGGCTGTGTTGGACAAACGCCTCGCTACGTCCAAGAGCTACCGCTGGGATCTTCTGGCTGCGTTACCGCCGTACAAGCGCACACGCGACCGAGCCGAAGTCGAAGATTTCTTGCGTCGGCTACGCGACGCGTAACCCCTCTAGCCAGGCCGATCCCGTTAGCGTGGCGGCGTTCCATACGATCATCGCTATGGCCCGTTTCCCTCAGATTTCTCGCATTGTTGCGGTCGTAGCCGGACTCTCTGTGTTGGCGACTGCCTGCTCCTCGGGTGCAGACACTGCCGAGGCTGGCACAGAGAACCGCGCCAACAGCGCCACCGGCACTGCAGCTACCGGCGGCGAGATCACCGTTTCCCCTGGCGTTCCGCGCACGTTCCCGCCAGCACCCACGCCGGGTACCGGCCCCCTCAGCGAAACCGCATCAACCACGCTCGACGAGATGCAGACCTTTGCCAGCGCTGGGGTTCCCGAAGGCGTCGTGGAACGCCTCGAAGGCGAGACAGATGCTCGGTTGCTGTGGATCTTGGCAGACTGGTTGCAGTTCACCCAAGGAAGCCCGCTGGGTATCGCCATTCTGGAGACAGCCGAGCAGATAGCTGGTGTGGACTTCGATGACGCCCGCCCGTGGGGAGACGTAACCGAACACCTCCTGGCCTGGGACCTCCCCGGTCCGCCAGGCCACCAAGAACGAAAAGGTGCGCTCTACGCACTTGTTGATCCACGATGGGACTTCATCTTTAGCGACCCCGACGCGACCATTGACTATCGCTGGATTGGCTGGGGCGGGGTTCCCATAGATGATCGCGAATTGGGTGACCCCAACCCCTGCACCTTGGGCTGTATCCCAGCCCTTGATGACCCAGCCCTCACCCCGGCCGAAGATGGCGACTGGTTTGACGACGATGGCATCGTGTTTGCCATCAGCCTGGGCGACTCACACGTGGCGTTCCCTCGCAACATCATGGAAATTCACGAGATGGTGAACATCACCATCGACGGGAAACGCCTCGGCATCCCCTACTGCACGCTGTGTGGCTCTGCTCAGGCCTTCGTTACCAGCAACGTGCTGGGCGCCGACGAACCTCTGGTCTTGCGAACGACTGGGCTGCTGAGTCGCTCAAACAAAGTCATGTATGACCTCGAGACGCGCAGCGTCATCGACACCTTTACTGGCCAAGCAGTCAGCGGCCCGCTGCGCGACCTCGGCATCACGCTCGAACAAGTCTCTGTGGCCACCAGCCGCTGGAGCGACTGGCGCGAAGCGCACCCAGACACGCTGATAGTTGCCGAAGACGGCGGCATTGGGCGCAGCTACCCCGAGGATCCTTTAGCCGGACGCGACGACGATGGACCCATCTTCCCCATCGGCTCAGTCGATGCCCGACTGGGCGTCCACGAGGCAGTGGTTGGGGTGGAGCTAGAGGACGGTTCCACCGTTGCGTTCCCCGTCCAAGCCGCCCGAGCAACGTTGCAACAAGGAGAGTCAGTAGGCATGGACGGGGTTGAGCTGCGCCTTGATGGCACGGCCTTGCGCGCCTACGTGGATGGCTCGCTGGTGGCCAGCCACGAAGCCTTCTGGTTCGCTTGGAGCCAGTTCCATCCCGACACTGGTTTGTGGCTTCCCTAAGCCACCCAAACCCCCCTGAACGTGGCCCAAAACGCCTGCCGGCATGCATTAGCCTGTGCCAACAGCGAGTCACGGGGTAGGGACATTGTCGGACACTTCACAGGGCGAGGGCTGGTGGGTTGCGTCAGACAAGATGTGGTATCCGCCCGAGCTTCACGCCGACCCGGAGTATCGGGCCAAGTACGCAGAAGCACCAGGCGAGCCTTCCCCGAAAGAGCCCGCCTCCGAGAGCCCAACCGCAGCTGAACCAGAGCTCGATTCCTCGCCAGAGCCAGAGCCGGAGCCAGAAGCTGACATTTTGCCTGCGCCGGCTCCGGTAGACGCGCCTGCGCCAGCACCTCTAGACGCGTCAGAACCCGACACGAACACCGTGTTCAGCAGTGCACCGCCCCAGGCCCCTCCCCCGGTGCCACCTCCAGCCCCAGACGTCGTGCCCGAACGCGACCGCAGCGGCTCGGTGAAATGGATTGTCCTTGGGGTCGGGATGCTGTTGGCTGTGGGCGGCGCGTTGGTGGCGTTGCTCCTGGCAGGGTCCAGCAGCAACGGCAACGACGAAGCCATCCCAACGGTGGCCGCGGCCGACGACGTCAGCGACACCGATTCCAGCGACACCGATTCCAGCGACGGCGCCGAAGATTCCACCGACAACGGCTCTGGCGAGACCTCAGCAGGGGACGGCGAAGAAACCGCTGGCGTCGGTCCCGACCAGGACGAAGAAACAGCACCCGCATGGGACCCAGGAGGAGTCGGCACCGCAGACAACCCCGCCGGCTTTGACAGCACCTACGTGTGGCCAGAGTGGCGCGTCACCATCACTGGGCTCATCGACCCGGCTGCGGCCAACCTCGTTAGCGAGTTCAGCAACCAACCCGAAGACGGCAACGAGTTCGTGGCCGTTGTTTGGGAGAGCATCTACTCCGGACCAGAATTCACCGGTTCATCCAACCTGTTTCTCTCCCTCACCGATGGCAACGAAGAGTACGAGACGTTTGGCTGCTTCTTCGATGAGTCCGCCATCACCAACGCCGGCTTCCAGCAAACCACGTTCGAGTTTGTCTCGGGTAGCCCCACGACACAGATCAGCTGCTTTGAGGTCCCCAGTGACCAGCGAGACAATCTCCAGGTCACCGTCGAGAGCTTCGCGTCGCTGGCTGCTGAAACGGTGACCTTCACCGCCGACGGCACCGATCTCCCCGAAGCGCCGCCACTCCCGCCGGCCTTTGACCGATCCCAACTTGACCTCCTGCCTTTCGGCACCGAGGTGGCGTTCACCGATTGGACCGTCTCGCTGCGAGAAGTCCAAGACGCACAAGCAGCCGGGCTGCTCTCAGACTTTGGCGAACCGCCAGCCGATGGCGTGACCTACGTGGTCGTAACCTTCGACGTTTCCTACAACGGCGACGAAGAGGTCGCCTTCATTGGGCCAACAGTATCGGCCATTGGCAGCAGCGTGTACGGGCTCTTCGGCGGCTGTTCGCTCGACGGCGAAGCCCTGGCCGACGCCGGCTATCAGGAAGTCTTCGAGTTCTCGCCGGGGCAGACCGCGCTGAACGCCACCTGCTTGCAAGTACCCACCAGCGAAGTAGACGACGTCATCTTGCGCGTCGACGTACCCATCGACTTTTCGGTGGAACCGAGCTACTACTCCAGCGACAGCTAACCGCTGACCTAATAACCCAAGCGTTCGATAGCGTCTGGGCGCCGCTGCCAGTCTTTTTCGACGGTCACCTGAAGCTCGATGAAGGCGCCTTCGGGCATTTGCTTGCGCACCGCAGTGCCGACCTGTTTGAGCACTGCGCCCTTCTTACCAATCACGATGCCCTTTTGAGAGTCGCGCTCCACCAGGATCTCCACGCGCACCCTGGGCCATTCCCACTCGGTCACCCGAGTAGCAATGGAATGCGGCAGCTCTTCTTTGGTGACGCGCAACAGCTGTTCTCGGACGAGCTCGGCCACCCATTGGGGTTCGGGCATGTCCTTGACCTGTTCGACCGGGTAGTACTTGGGGCCTTCGGGCATGCGGTCGATGAGGTAGTCGACAAGCTCGTCAACACCTTTGCCGGTCTTGGCCGAAACCGGGAAGTACTCGGCGAAGTTGAGGCCCGATGCCTTAGCGAGTTGCTCCATGATCTGATCTTGGCCTGCGATGTCGCACTTGTTGACCACGACCACGGCATCTCGGGGCAGCTTTGATGCCACGAACTTGTCGCCAGGGCCAAGCGGCCCGGTGGCGTCGATCACAAGACAAGCCACATCGATATCGGTGAGCACCGACGACGCGGTGGTGTTGAGCCGGTGCCCCAGCGCCGTGCGGGGCTTGTGAATACCAGGGGTGTCAACAAATACCAGTTGCGCGTTCTCGCGGTTAACCATGCCCCGAATCTGGGTGCGCGTAGTTTGGGGCTTGTCGGAGGTGATGGCCACCTTCTCGCCACACACCGCGTTGAGCAGCGTGGACTTGCCCACGTTTGGGCGCCCTACAAGGGTGACAAAACCCGAACGGAAACCCTCGAAGTCCATGGCAGTCAGGTCGAAGCCCTCACCGCCTACCTGTGCATCGGCGGGGAGATTGTCGAAGTCGGGGAAGTCGTCGCTGTCGGTCATAGTGATTCACTGCCAACGCTAGCTGCACTGGGCACCGTCTCGGTCACGAGGACCCTGGCAATGCGGCGGCCCTGCACGCGCTCCACCAAGAACCGGTAGCTGTCCACCTCGATAGATTCGCCCACCGCGGGCACATGGCCCAGCGTTGAAAAGATCAAGCCACCAACGGTGCTCCAGTCGCCTTCGGGCAACGAGATGCTTAGGACATCGACCAGGTCGGCCAGCGCAACTCGCCCGTTGACGCGGAGCCCCGCGTCCAGCTGTTCGATCATGGGCTGCTCGATGTCGAACTCGTCAACAATTTCGCCCAGCACTTCTTCGATGAGATCTTCAAGTGTGACCAACCCGGCTGTTCCGCCGTACTCGTCGACCACGATGGCGATGTGGAATTTCTCGGCCTGCATCTCCTGCATCAGTTGAGCGATGTGTTTGCTTTCGGGCACAAAGCGCACGTCGCGCATGATGCTGGTTACCGCGTCGGCGCCACGTTGCACGTGGGCGGCGCGCATGAGGTCCTTGGCGTGCACCACCCCCACAATGTCGTCCACCCCATCGGCGTGGACGGGCATGCGGCTGAACCCCTGGGCAATGACCAGGGCCGAGGCTTCATCGACGGTGGTGTCGGCGGCTACCGCAACCATGTCGGTTCGAGGAACCATCACCTCGTTGGCCACCGTGTCGCCGAACTCGATGATCTGTTCGATGATGTGGCGTTCTTGTTCGTCAATCGCGTCGCTAGCCGCGGCTTCTTCGGCTAGAGCCAGCAGCTCTTCTTCGGCTACGTCGCCGTGCGGGTCGTCCTCTTCGGGCTGGAAGCTGAAGCGCGAGACCAGCCCATTGGCTAGCCAACGCAACGGCGCAATGGCCGATAGCGCCCTGGCCAGCGGGGCAACCGTGGTTGCGCTTCGGTCGGGGCGAGCCAACGACCAGGTCTTGGGCAGCGCCTCAGCAAACACATAGACAAGGATTAGCTCGATAGCAAACACGCCAAAGAGCGCGCCGAGACCCCAATGGCGATCAACGAGGACCGCGACAACCGTTGCCGCACCCAGTTGGCATGCCAGCACCACCAACAACACCGGGTTCAGGACGCGTTCCCGGTCGTCGATGAGCGTCCGTAGAACCCCTGCGCCTCGGCGTCCCTCTTCGGCCAAAGCCTCAGCTCGAGCCGTGGAGATCCGGGTTATGGCAGTCTCTGCCACAGCCAAGATGGCAGCGAAACCCACCATGGCCACGGCGCCCAAGAGGGCAATGATCTCGCCTGTAGTCATCGGTAGTGGGCGTTCAGCAGTGCTTGCTCGCGGGATTTCATGAGCGCAGTCTCGTCGGGTTCGGCGTGGTCGTGGCCCAGCACATGCAAGACCCCGTGCACGGTAAGCAGAGCGATTTCGTCTTCGATGCTGTGGCCCGCAGTAGCTGCGTTCTGGGCGGCAACGGCCGGGCAGATGAGCACATCGCCCAGCAACCTAGGAGCGCCACCCGGGTAGTCGACATCGGCGGTATCGGTGTCATCGAGCTCTGGCACCGCATCGAGCGGGAAAGCCAACACGTCGGTAGGGCCAGTGCCCTCCATGTGCTCGATGTTGAGCTTGGTCATTGCCGCTTCGTCGATGAAGATGAGGTTGAACTCGCCCGCTGGGCACCCTTCGGTGTCCAGCGCAGCACGCGCCAGCGTCTTCCAGCGCTCGAGATCGATAGACCGGTGCGGGTCGTCTGCGGCCAACTCGTTGCTGGCAACGACCTCTATCCCTGTTGGCTCTTGGCTCAACTGGGGGTGGCTTTCTCGTAGGCGTCAACGATGTCTTGCACGATCTTGTGCCGGACCACGTCTTTGCTTCCCAGGTGCACAAACTCGATGCCGTCGACATCGCCCAGGATGCGTTGAAGCTCGCCCAAACCGCTGCGTCCGCCTTGCACATCAACTTGGGTGAGGTCGCCAGTGACCACGACGCGAGACCCAAAGCCAATCCGGGTCAGGAACATCTTCATTTGTTCGGGCGTGGTGTTTTGCGCCTCATCGAGAATGATGAAGCTGTTGTTGAGCGTGCGGCCACGCATAAAGGCCAGTGGCGCAACCTCAACCGTCGAGCGTTCCATCATGCGCTGCACCGCTTCGTCGTCGACAAGGTCGTGCAAAGCGTCGTACAGCGGACGCAGATACGGGTCTACCTTGGCCATGAGGTCTCCGGGAAGAAAGCCCAAACGCTCGCCTGCCTCAACCGCGGGGCGGGTCAGAATTATGCGCCCCACTTCCTTGCTCTGCAGCGCCTGCACGGCCATGGCGACTGCCAGCCAGCTCTTGCCGGTACCAGCAGGACCAATGCCAAAGGTAATGACGTTGTTGCGAATGGCCTCTACGTAGCGCTTTTGCCCGGCGGACTTGGGCCGGACGGTACGCCCGTTGCCGCGAAAGATTTCGGTCGAGAGGACTTCGCTGGGTCGTTCGTCGGCGCGAACCATGTCGATGGCGCGGCCCAATCCGGCGCCATCAAGCAACTGGCCGCTCTCGAGGAGCAGCACGAGTTCTTCGAACAAGGCGCCGACGTGCGCTGCTTCGGGGCCGCTTACCGTTATCTCGTTGCCCCGAGCATGGATGTCGTTGCCGGGGAACGCCGCCTGGATGGCTTTGAGGTTGCCGTCGTGGGCCCCGAGAAGGCCTGGCATCAGATGATTGCCAGGCACGCTGATCTTGACCGTAGTGTCATGCATGAGTGGTACCAGCGTATGCCTCTCGGCCCAGTGAACCAAGGCCATTTACCCACATCTACCCATAGCTCTGGCCTCGGAGCGTGCGTACCGTGTCGCAATGGCCCCTATCGAGCCCCCGTCAGGCTGGTCGCCCGGCTTTGACCGAGATGCGTTTGGCGCAGCCGACATCGCTGCAGCGCTTGCCCGGTTTGCCGGCGAAGCACTGGTAGACGAGGCCGCTTCGTCGCGGAGCCGCCGCCGCTGGCTCCAACAGCAACTGGCAGAAGACACCACCTTTGCTGGGGTGCTGGCCGACTTGGCCGAACGCGATCGCCCGGTGCTGGTGCACACCACCGTCGCAGCGCGCCACCGCGGCGCGCTTTCGGTGCTGGGCGCAGACTTCGTGGGCCTCGTTGTCGACACCGGTGCCACCGTGCTGGTTCGCCTCGCTGCCATTGCAGCCATCCGCACCCAGCCACGCGAGCACCATGCCCATTCGGGCCGCACCGTGAGCTTGCAGCTCCGCTTTGTGGACGCACTGGCTGGCTTAAGCCAAGAACGTCCCCGGGTGCGCCTGGGCACCATGGGTGGCGAGAGCTTTAGTGGCGACCTGATAGCGGTGAGCCAAGATGTCATCACTCTGCGTCTAGATGGTGACAGCCGAGCCACCATCTATGCGCGAGTAGATGCCTTGACTGAGGTCAGCGTTGCCAGCTGACATTTAGTCGCTGGTGGCAGGAGTGGACTCGGGGTAGAGATGCTCGAGCGTGCCTGGCTCGATGAGACACGACTCGATGTAGCGGTCAACGTCGCTGCGCTTGAGGCGGATGACTCGACCAAACCGGTAGCCCGGCAAATGGCCTTCGTCGATGAAGCGATACAAGGTTCGTGCAGTGACGCCGAGTCGCTCGGCCGCGTCCGTGGTGCCCAACCACTCGATGCCCTCGTCGTCACTGCTGCTGGCTGCATTTGTCACGAGGCGAACCATACATCGGATTTGACTACATTTCGACCCCTTCACTGCATCTCTGCACCCACTGGCTATTGAGCGGTGTCCTGCCGGAGAAGACAAAGACGGGTGCCGCACTGCGTCACGTTTGGGCTCGACACCAACTGCATGACGTTTGAGTATCTATAGCTACGTTTAGGCACTTTTCAATACTTTTGATATATTTCATGTCAGTCGCTGGGCCATTCGGGCCATGACCATTGGCAGATTGGGCGAATCGCCCTCTTTCGATAGTTAGCCCGGACATCCACCTTGGTTGCAGGCGGCAGTCAACCGAACTGAAGGGGTAAGTGGTGAGCCTTGCGGACGAACCAACGAATGCGGAAGTGGCCCCAGCGCCCGTCCGGGTTATCAAGCGCCGAGTGAGCCTGCCCACCGGTCGGGCCGTTGTCGGCGCCCTACTCGTGACGTTCGCGGTGGTTGGCCTCTTCACCACCTACCGACGGGCGCAGGCCGACAACACCACGGCGTACGTGGTGGTGGCACAGCCCATCGGGGCCGGAGCAGTCATCAACGCCGACGACGTCACCACCCGCCTCTTGGAACTCGCGCCCGACATTGGCCAACGCACCCACACCAACCCGTCCAGCGTGATTGGGTCGACCGCAATCCAGTCACTCATCCCAGGGCAACTGGTGCAAGAAGCCACCATCTTGCAACCCGGCAGCGCATCTGCCCCGCAGAGCCGGACGGTCGAAGTCTCCTTCGCCATCGACCGGTCCAGGGCGCTGAACGGACAGCTTCTTCCGGGCGAAGTAGTCGACATCGTGGCCACCATCGACCAAGACGGCGAAGCGTGCTCGCAAGTTGTGGCTCCACTGGCCCGAGTCGTTTCGGTCCGGGGTGGCTCCGACGACGTCATCTCAACCTCAAACACCATCACCGTCACCGTCGCCCTCGAAGCCGACCAATCGGTCCTTGGTGTCATCTACTCCGCTGACGAGGCCGAGGTAACCCTCATCAGATCGACCCGCTCGCAGAACCAACCCGTGAAGGGCTCCTTCTGTGGCACACCAACGCCTCCGCTCGCCAGCGAAGTCCCCGCTGACGAGGCCGACCTGGCAGGTACAGGAGCAGGAGCAGACTGATGGCCGCCCAACGCTATGTAGTGCTTGGGCTCGCCAACGTCCGCTCGCCTTGGTTCAAAGAAGTTGGGCGTTGGGCGACCAGTGCATCCATACCCGTCGACTTCATTAAATGCATCAGCACCGAAGAGGTCCGAGCCCGCCTTGGCGCCGGCAGGTCGTTCTCGGCGTTGCTACTCGATAGCGGCGTTCCGGGTATAGACCGGGACCTCATAGACGCGGCTCTCGAGGCCGGGTCGGCGGTCTTCGTTGTCGACGACCACCGCGCCGGGCGTGACTGGCAAGCATTGGGCGCAACCAGCACCTTGCCAGCCGACTTCGACCGCCAAGACCTCATGGATCAACTCCAGCGTCACGGCCGTGCGCTGGACCATGGCGAGCGCACCCTCACCACGTCACAGAGCCCCAGCACCCCGGCCAGTTGGTCTGGGCGCCTGGTTGCGGTAACCGGCGGATCCGGCGCAGGAACCTCGACAGTGGCAATGGGCATCACGCAAGGCCTCGCCACCGACCCTCGCTACGGCGGGCTCACCCTGTTGGCCGACCTCGACCTCCACGGCGATCTCGCCATGCTTCACCACGCACGCGACATCGTCCCAGGACTCCAAGAACTGGTCGAAGCCCACCGCTCCGGCACCCCATCACTAGGCGAGATCCGCCACATGGTGTTCGATGTAGACGACCGCGGCTACCACCTTCTCCTGGGCCTGAGGCGGCACCGCGACTGGGCGGCGCTTCGGCCACGAGCGTTCGGCGCATCGCTCGAAAGCCTGCGCCGCTCCTACCGCGTTGTCGTTGCCGACATCGACGCTGACTTTGAAGGCGAAGACCAAGTCGGCTCGGTCGATGTTGAAGACCGCAACATGATGAGCCGATCAACCGCCCGCCAAGCAGACCTCGTGGTAGCGGTGGGTACCCCCACCATCAAGGGTCTTCACGACATCCTTCGCGTCATAGCGGACCTGGTGACCTTTGGCATCGAACCCGCAAGAATCCTGCCTGTCCTCAACCGAGCCTCTCGATCACAACGCCAGCGAGCCCAAGCAGCCGCAGCATTCGCCGAACTCGCCGCCCCAATCAGCCCCGAACTGCCAGCTCCTCTCCAAATTTTGGAGCGTCGACGGTTGGACGACGTGTTCCGAGACAACGTCGCCCTGCCAGACCAACTTGCTCAACCCCTCGGCGAAGCCATCAGCGCCGTTCTGGACCAGGCCCCAGCTACCGAACCGCCCGTTGGCCAGACCGAACCAGTCCCGATAGCGGTGGGGAGCCTCGGGCACTTCTTCGAAGATGACGACGCCGACTACCCCGAAGCCGAGGCCGGCTGATGAGCACTGCACCAACCACTGCATCTCCTAGCGACATTGCCCCGCTGACCGACATCGAATCCAACGTCTTACAAAGAGCCAAAGACATCAGCCTCGACCTCGCAGGCAACGAAGGCTTCCAAGGCCTACGGGCGCTCATCGATGACGAGATCCTCAAATGGAACGAAGACCACAAGCGCGGCTTGCGGCCGTTTGAGCTCGTTGACACCAACAGGCTGAGCCAACGAGCGTTCCGGAACCTCGCTGGCTATGGCCCCCTTACCGAGCTTCTCGAAGACGACGACGTGTGGGAGATCATGATCAATGCTCCCGATGCCATCTTCGTAAAACGACACGCGGGGCCTTCTGGCTACCACGACGAGTCCTTTCACGACGATGCGCATGTCACCCGAACGCTCACCAAGCTGTTGGACGACTCATCCACATCGCATCGCAAGCTCGACCCCTCCGAAGGGCTCCAGGACGCCCAGCTCGACAGCGGAGCCCGGCTACACATCGTCCACCAAGACGTGTCTCGGGGCGGCCACCTCATGGTCAACATCCGCAAGTTCACCGGTGTCGCCTACACCAACCTGGCTCAGCTCACAGAGCGAGACATGGTGAGCACCGAGGTCGCAGCATTCTTGGCCGCTGCGGTCAAGGCCGGGGCCAGCATCATCTACAGCGGTGCGCCCGGATCGGGCAAGACCACACTGTTGTCGTGTTGCGCTGCCGAGATCGACCCAAACAAACGAGTCGTTATCGCCGAGGAAGTCTTCGAGGCCGACGTGCCCGTGGCCAACGTTGCTTCCATGCAAACTCGGGCCGCGCGCACCGACCGAGACCCGGTAGACCTACGCCGCCTTGTTGCCGGGTTCCTACGCATGGCCCCCGACGTCGCCATCGTTGGCGAGGTCCGGGACCGAGAAGCCCTACCTCTGCTGCTTACGTTGAGTTCTGGGGTCACCGGCTACACCACGATTCATGCTGGATCCGCCAAACAAGCCCTCACCCGTTTACGGTTTGTGTGCCAGCTGGCCGACACGTCCAACGAGCTACCGATGTCTGCGCTCAACGCGCTGGTCTCTGAAGCCATCGACCTGGTGGTGCACTGCGTGCGCACCGAGCACGGCCCCAGGGTCACCCAAGTGTTGGCTGTCGAAGATCTGCAGGCTGGGCCCGAGGCCACGCAGTTCACCTCGACCGAACTGTTCAGCCGCGGGCGCCACGACGCACCTTTGCGTTGGACCGGCGCCATGCCCGTACGGCTGCTGCGCTGCCTTGAAGAGCATGGCTTTGATCCAGCCGAACTGTTAGCGCAAGGTTCACCCACAGCGGGCCGAGACATCGCCACCCAGGGACTGGCTGCGTCATGATCGAGTTGGGGTTCTCGCTCCTCGGTGGCCTAGGGGTCTTCTATCTCTACTCCACCTACGTGTTGGGATGGACGAGCCTCACCCCAAGCCCACATGGCCCGGCCGGGCTCAAACGCCGCAGCGCGCTTGGAGACTGGCTTATCCAGGCCGGCCTCGAAGACGTGAACGTGGCCCAGTTCATAGCCGTCACGTTCGTGTTGTTCTTTGCTGGTGCGGCGTTGGCCTTCGCGGTATTTGGCGGGTTGATCCCCGCTGTCATTCTTGGCACGTTTGTGGCCTCCACACCCGTCACCGCCTATCGGGTTCGGCGCCAGCGTCGCCGCGATCGAGCCCACGAGGCGTGGCCTCACCTCATCGAAGAGATCCGGGTGATGACCGGGTCGGCGGGGCGTTCGGTCCCCCAAGCGCTGTTCGACGTCGGCCAGCGAGCGCCTGAAGAGATGCGCAGCGCGTTCGACGCCGCCCATCGAGAATGGCTTCTCACCACCAACTTCGAGCGCACCCTTGAAGTCCTCAAGGCACGACTGGCAGACCCCACCGCTGACATCACCTGCGAGACGTTGCTGATAGCGCACCAGCTCGGCGGCGCCGATCTCGACGCGCGCCTCGGTGCGTTGGCACAGGACCGCACCACAGACACCCAGGGCCGCAAAGACGCTGTCGCCAGGCAGGCTGGCGCCAGGTTCGCTCGCTGGTTCACCATCGTTGTGCCCATCGGCATGGCGCTGGTGGGTATGTCCATTGGCGATGGACGCAGCGCCTTCTCCACCTTCTACGGCCAGGTTCTCGTCGTTGTTGCGCTCGGGATCATGATCGGCTGCTGGGCTTGGGCGTCGCGCATCATGCGTCTGCCTGTTGAACGCCGTGTCTTCCCCGAACTGGCAGGCGAACGGTCATGACGCAGCTGGAAGTGTTCTCGTCACTCATGTTCATTGTGGGGCTTACCTTGTTGCTTTCGCTGGTGCGCTGGTTTGGGCGCGAACCTGTGGTCGACCGCATCCGGCCCTACGCGCCCGGCAGCTACGGCACCGGCGCTAGACAAGGCATCTTGTCGGTCGGTTCGTTCCGCGACGTCATTGCCCCATTGGCCTCCGGGCTTGGTGCATCCGTCGCCAAGGGGTTCGGCATCTCCGAAGACCTCGACCGCAAGCTCCGCAGAATCCAGTCACCCCTCGATGCCAGCCAGTTCCGCACCCGCCAGCTCGGCTGGGTCACCACGGCCCTGACCCTCAGCGTCTTCGTGTCGATAGCACTGCGCTTTGGAGCGACGCTCGCCCTCGTCGTATCTCTTGGCGTCCCCCTGCTGACATTCCTCATCATGGAACAACGGATAGTGGCTGCCTCAGAGGCCCACCAAGAGCGACTCTTCCACGAGCTTCCCGTGGTGGCAGAACAACTCGGCATGCTTCTAGCAGCCGGCTATTCGCTGGGCGCGGCATTGCACCGAGTATCGGCACGAGGCAGCGGTGTGGTGTCGTCGCATCTCCAGACCGTCATGAGCCGCACCCGCCAAGGCCTCTCAGAAACCCAAGCCCTGGCCGAATGGGCCGAACTCGCCGACGTGCCAGCTCTCGACCGCCTGGTATCGGTGCTGGCCCTCAACCACGAAGCCAGCGATCTGGGCAGCCTGATCTCCGAAGAGGCGCGTGCCATTCGGCGCGAGGCGCACCGCCAACTCATCGAGTCCATCGAACGCAAAGACCAGCAGGTCTGGATACCGGTCGCTATCGCCGCACTCATACCCGGCACCATCCTCATCGCAATTCCGTTCATTCAAGCGATGCGCACATTCTCAAGCACGTGACGGGCCCAACTGCCCACCCAAAGATCCCCAGTATGCAAAAGCGAAAGAAGTGAAATGCATCCCAACAAGCAATCCATCAACCACCGCGTCCTACGCGCTGCGACCGCAATCCACACCCGCCGCACCGACCTCTTGGAGCAAGTCCAAGGCGATCCTGTGCAGGGGCACAAGAATGAACGAGGCGAAGGCATCGTCTCTGTGGCCATTGCCGTGCTGATCATGGCCGCCCTCGGCGTCGTCGCTTACGGAGCCTTCGACACGTTGTTCAACAACACCACCAATGCCGCAGAGAGCCAGATCTCAAGCATTGGAGGCTAGTGCCCAACGTGGCGCCGGCATCTTCAGTTCGGTGTTCGGGCTCATGTTCTTCTTGACCTTCATGCTGCTGGCCGTCCAGGTCCTCTGGAGCCTCTATGCCACCTCGGTGGTAACGAGCGCTGCCTATGACGCTGGCCGAACTGCAGCACGCTCGGGCGACGCCGGGGCTGGGCAAGCAAGATTCGCCCAAGCCATCGGCGGCTACGACGCAGACATCGCCATTGCCGTTCCTAGCGGCGAAGGCACCGTCGTTGTCACCGTGAGCGGTGAGAACCCGTCGTTACTGCCAGAGCGCTTTGCGACAGCGCTGCCGTTCGCATCCATTGACCGCACCATCGAGATCCGGCGAGAAGTCTTCGTCGAAGCCCAAGACGCGCCATGAGCTCTACGGCTCCTCGCCAGTGCGCCACCAGACACCGGCGATGCCGCGGCGACGCGGGGTTCGTTGGCGGCAGCGAAGGCATACTCTTCGGCGTCGTCGTATTCGTCTTTGGGCTGCTCGTCATGTTTAACGCCTGGGCCGTGATCGACGCCAAGATGGCCGTCGGCTCAGCAGCACGCGAAACAACACGGACACTTGTGGAATCCAACGGCAGTTCCAACGCCGCTGTCGAGGCGGGTCGCAACGCCTTCGCCGCAACCAGCAACTTCGACCCCGCGGGACTCAATGGCCCTGCGTTCAGTGGCACGTTCGAACGTTGCGGCCGCGTCAGCGCCACCTACACCTACGACGTCCCCGCTATTGCCCTGCCTGGCGGGATCGGCTGGGGCTCGGGATTCACCGTTTCAGCAACCCACACCGAAATCGTCGACCCCTACCGCAGCGGACTAGAAGGCGAGGCCGAATGCGCGCCCTAAGCGCTGACCCTCGCCCACAGCAACGCCAGGCTGATACAACGACGCGCCAGCGCGGGAGCGTCATGTTCTTGTACCCGGTTGGTTTTCTCATCGTCATCATGCTTGGCGCCATAGCGGTGGACCTCAGCAACGTTTGGCTTCAACAACGCCAACTGGCCGACGCCGCAGATGCCGCCGCCAACGACGCAGCCACCTACGGCGTTGCCCCCGCAGACCTCAGAGCTGGCGAACGCTCAGCCGACCCGGCAAGAGTCACCGACATCGTGCAAACCTCGGTTGCGGGCCAAGGCCTCCCCGACAACAGCCGCATCTCCGCCATCAACCCCGCCGCCATCAGCCCAAGCGGCAACCCCGCCGTTTCGGTCACCCTCACCGGCAACGCCACCTTCATCTTCGGCCAAATCGTCGGCCGCGACGGCATCGCCATCCAAGCAACCGGCACTGCCGAACTCAGCGACGGCAGTTAACCCAGGACCCGGTATTACGACAGAGAAGTTGGGGCTCGGACAAGCCCGAGCAACAGCGGACGAGCCACCAGTTTGCAACCAGTTGCCTCGGGCACGCCGACCACCACAAACCGCTCCGGTCAGCGAGCTGGGAAGCCTTCGGACTTCGCTGCCGCGGTGGCGGCGGCCATCTTGTTGCCGTCGAAGCCGATGCGTTGGGTGGGCGTCACCTTGAGGACTCGCCGGTTAGGTGTGTCGTTCAGACGCACAAACTCGCGTTGGGCTTGCTCGTCCCCCACCCGCAGCCGCTTGGCGAGCTCTGGCAGGAACCAGTCAATGGTCTCGCGGTCATCAAACACCTCGCAGGTTCCCTTGTAGGTCAACGCCCAAGAACCCTTGATGGCGGTGCCCTTGCTGGTGATCGAGATCGCCACGCGAGGGTCTCGCTGCACCGCCTTCACACGCACTCTCAGCGACGACACGCTCAGCCAGAAGCAGCCGTCATGGAACACGAACGACATGATGACCCCAACGGGCCAGCCCTCCTTGTTGCTCCACATGAAGTTGCATTCAGTTTGCAACTCCAAGAGCTGTTGCTCGTCCGCCTGGTCCAGCGTGTAGCTGCTCACATCGTCGTAGGTGAAGGTCTCGTCCATGCCATCGAACGCTAACCCACCACCCGATTCGGCACATGGTGCGCCCGCTACCGGGAGCGACGCGTCGACACCAGGAGTTGCACAACGCCAGCACCCGACAACTGCTTCGCTGCCGGCGCGCTTTGGCTAGTGCGTGCAAGCTCAAGCGCCAGAACCCCAACCTCGGGTTCATCAAACGCACTCGAGACCTTCCGGAACCCAGCGATGGGATCGCGCTTGGACTGCAGCCGCACTATCTGGGTCGATCCCAAGGACTGACAATGCACCGGGTCCGAGGCCACCAGGTATTCCCGGCATGCCAGCGGACGAACCGGGCGAACGCCACATGTGCCATCGGCGTCCAGCATGGGGCAGCGAATCGCCGCCTTGAAATACCGGTCAACGAAGCCGGTGCGTTCGTCATGGCCCACGGCAGGTACCGGTCCGCCAAGATTTACGTTCTGCAACGCATCCACCGTCTTGGAGATCCGGCCCTCCAGCTCAGTTCTGCGCCCCATGTCCTGCGCGTCAATGAATGAGCGGATAGCTCGCACCTCGGCGGCGCTGACGGGAACAGCCTGGTTGCAGCATTGGCTGCAACCAGCGCTGCAGGTCACCGGGTTCTCGGTGTTGGCCAACTGGACCTGAGCATCGTCGTCGACGAAGGACCGTGCTAGTTCGAGTGCCTCGTCGGCCGATTCGACAACCAGAGGCGTCTCGAACACTGGCATCAGACGCTCTTCATCTTGAGGTAGGGCTCCTGCTTGTTACCCACGGTCGAGCAGAACGACTCAGGCTGCTTCGAGTCATAGACGAAGGGACGCGCTTGCAGAACGACCTCCCCCTTAATGTCGCCGAGTTTCAGGTAGAAGCCAGAGACTTCTTCAGACTTCTCGGCTTCCGCTTCCAGGAGCGCTGCCGACAATTCGGCAAGTGCCCCAGCGACCCGCTCGGTAGCGGGGTACTCGGGACCCATCTCCACAGATACGCGTAGTTGATCGTTAGCTATTGGTTGAAGTGCATCGTTACTCATGCCAATCCAGACGGCGCGAGCATCCTCGGTTACACCTGCATCTCGCGTTATTGGCTAGCTTGGGTGGGCACTGCCAGCCGAACTGTGGGCCACGGCAACTCGAATGACCTGGGCACACGGCAAGCAAGTCCTGCGCCACGCAGCAATGTGTGCGATCTTGTTGGCATGCGTGAAAGCTTCTACGACACCAACGGCATCACCCTGCATGTGCTCGACTACCCAGGGTCGGGGCCAACCGTGCTGATGTTGCACGGCCTCACCGCCAACGCGCACTTCTTTCCAGACCTGGCCAACCTGGTGGCGGGCGACTTCAGGGTCGTGGCCATCAACCTCCGTGGCCGGGGACGATCTGAGAAACCGCCGAGCCACTACACCATGGAGGACCACGCCAACGACGTGCTCGGCGTCATGGACAAGCTGAAGCTGGATAGCGCCCACCTGTGCGGCCACTCCTATGGTGGGCTGCTCACGTACTATCTCGCAGCCCACCACCGCGACCGCGTTGACCGCTGTGTTGTGCTCGACGCCCCAGCTGATGTTGACGCGAACGTGCTGGAACAGATCCAACCGGCGCTCGATCGCCTCACCAAGATGTTCCCTTCATGGGACGAGTTCCTCGACGAGATGCGTGCCCTCCCCTACTACCAGGGCTGGTGGGAACCCAGCATCGAGGACTATTTCAAGTCCGACGTCATCCGTCAGGTCGATGGTCGCTGCCGCCCGCGGATCCACCCAGACCACATCAAACAATGCGTGGAGGGCACGCTCGACATCGACTGGCCCAAGCTGGTCGGCACTGTGGCCCAACCCACGCTCCTGATCCGCTGCGCCGACCCCTTTGGCCCCGAAGGGTCACCACCAATGCTCACCGCAGAAGCAGCCGCGCAGACGGTGGCCGTCATGCCCAACGCCACCACTGACGTTGTTCCCGGGAATCACATGACCGCGTTCTTCGGTGAAGCCGCCGCCAACGTCGCCCCAAAGATCACGGACTTCCTCGTTGGCTAACACCCAGCTCGAGACCTTCGCAATCGTTGTCACCAACGCCACGCCACGAGAGCTGGGCCAGCACCTCACCGACCAGCTCGGCGAAGTGGGCTGGAAGTGCGGCAAAGTAGACAACCTCGGCACTGGGGTCGCCTTCGAGCTAGCCATCAACAAGCGCTCGTTGCTGGTCGTGGTTGGGCCCAACCCCACAGGCCCTGAGGGCTGTGTAGTCGCCGTGGGTCGCAGCATGGGCCCCATTGGCCGGTTGTTGGGCGCCAACGAGGACGCCGACCGCATGGCGGTGGTGACTGCTGTAGACCGGGCCCTTCACCGCTTTGCCGAGGTGGGCCCCATCAATTGGTTGACCGAAGATGCATGGTCAGCCGAGAACTAGGCGGCCCACTCTCAGCCCCGCGGCTAGCCAAGGTCGACGAGGATCTTGCCAACGTTGGCGTTTGATTCCATGTACTTGTGCGCTTCGCCAATCTGGTCCAACGGATAGCGAGAGTCGATCACGGGCTTTGCCAGGCCCCGGTCAAACAGCGGCAGAATTTCTGCACCGAACTTCTGGGTGATGGCAATCTTTTCGTCCAACGGCCGAGCCCGCAGCACGGTGCCGATCAGGCGAATACGGCCACGCAGCAGACGTCCAAGGTCTAGCTCGGGGCTGCCCCCACGCATCACGCCAACCTGGATGATGGTGCCTTTCGTCTTCACACAGGCCAGGTTTTTGGCCAAGTAGTCGCCGCCCACCACATCGAGAATTACATCGGCGCCTTTGCCCTCCGTGAAGGCAAGCGTTGCCTCGGCAAAGTCGTCCTGGGTGTAGTCGACCACCAGGTCGGCTCCAAGGGCTTCGCACGCTGCCACCTTGCCGGTCGAGGCCGTCACCACAATCTGGGCCCCAACGCCCTTCGCTATTTGGATGGCGGCCGTGCCAACGCCGCTGGCGCCGGCGTGCACCAGTGCAGTGAGTCCCGATGTCAGGCCGCTCTGAGCCACAAGGGCATCAAAGGCTGTGATCCACACCTCAGGAATTGCCGCAGCGTCATCAAGACCGACCGACTTCGGCACGGGAAGCGCCTGGCGTTCGTGCACCGTCAGCACCTCGGCGTAGGCGCCGCCGCCAACAATGCCCATGACCTCATCGCCGATACTGAAGGCACTGACCCGCTCGCCTACAGCTGCGACGGTGCCAGCAAACTCCATGCCCGGAATCTCGTGCTCCATGGGTGGCCCGGGGTAGAACCCCATGCGTTGCAACAGGTCGGCCCTATTCAGTGCCGTGGCCCGCACTTTCACCTGGAGCTCCTCAGGACCCGGTTGGGGCTCGGGCACCTCTTTGATGGCCAAGACCTCGGGTCCGCCTTTTTCTTCCAGCACTACTGCGCGCATGTGGGGTCCTCTAAGACAGCCAAGCCAGCGCATCGAACGCGCTGGCACCTGCCAGAGACCCTATGCGACCCACCCGCTCATGGCACGACTCCTGGTGGTGCCGGGCGGGCCCGGGGCTTCCCCTCCGAAGGCCCCGGGCCGACCCGACGGGCTAGCCGCCGTCGTCTCGTTCACAAGCAGAACTCGTCTGGTGCTGCGTTGCAGGGCATAGCCGAGCAGATTTCTGGCCCAATGTCCGCGCGGGCAGCAATATCTTCATGTGATCGGCGCTGGTTTGTCACAAACCAGCAACGCCAGCTCCCGCTAGCATCTCTAGCCGTGGCTATGAAAAAGAACACCCAACGCATCATTGCTGGCCTCCTCGTCTTCTTCATGATTGCGAGCCTCGTGGCCAGCGTCGCTATTGGGGCTTCGTCGGGCGACTCGGCACCGATGCCCGCTACCAGCAGCCAATCAGCCATCTGACCAGGGCAAAGAGGCTCCGATGACCCCAGCGGTCAAGGCGCTCGAGGCTGCTGGCGCGTACTTTCGTGTTGTCGAGTACGCGCACGACCCCGCCAGCACCGACTACGGCCAAGAAGCCGCCGATGCCATGGGCGTAGATGGCTCGCAAATCTTCAAGACGCTGCTGGCCGAGCTTCCCGATGGCGAGCTTGTCGTTGGTGTCGTGCCTGTCGTTTGCCTGCTTGACCTCAAGGCCATTGCCAAGGCCGCCGGGGCCAAAAAGGCCACCATGGCAGACCCCACCGTGGCCGAACGCCGCACCGGGTACGTGGTAGGCGGCATCTCGCCATTCGGCCAACGCCAACAGCACCGAACCTTCGTAGACGAGTCGGCCGAACTGTACGACGAGGTATTCGTCAGCGGAGGCCGACGCGGCATGGAGGTTGTTGTTGCCCCATCGACGTTTGCCCAGCTACTCGACGCCACAATGGCCGACCTGACAGGATGATCCGCTGATGTCTGCCGCCGATCTGCCTCACATGTCTCTCGATGAGTTCCGCAAACACGGACACGACCTCATCGATTGGATTGCCGACTACCTCGGAACCATCGAGAGTCGCCCCGTGGACCATCAGGTCCAGCCCGGCGACGTCCGCGCCATGATCCCCGATAGGGCCCCGGCTGCGGCCGAACCCATGTCGGAGATCTTGGGCGACCTCGACCGGGTGGTCATGCCAGGCATGACGCATTGGCAGCACCCTGGCTGGTTTGGCTACTTCCCGGCATCGTCGTCCCCTGCCGCAATCTTGGGCGAGCTGGCTTCGGCGGGCCTGGCCGGACAAGGCATGTTGTGGTCAACCAGTCCAGCCATCACCGAAGTCGAAAGCGCTGTCCTGGACTGGCTGGTCGAGCTCATGGGGCTACCACCCAGCTGGCGCGTCGACACTGGCCCAGGTGGCGGCGTGCTGCAAATGAGCGCGTCGGACTCCACACACACCGCGCTGGTGGTGGCCCGCATCCAAGCCACCAACGCCGGGCTCGACGCCAGCAAGCTGGTTGCCTATGGCTCGGCCCAGGCGCACTCCTCCATCGAAAAGGGCGCTCGCACCGCTGGCTACAACCACATCAGGCTCATCGATGTCGACGACACATTTGCCATGTCGGCCCCAGCACTCCGGGCCGCCGTGGAAGCCGACATCGCCGCCGAACTCCACCCGATTTGGGTGTGCTCCGCCATTGGCACAACTGGCACCACAGCCGTTGATCCGGTGGCCGAAGTTGGAGCCCTAGCCCAGGAGTTTGGGTTGTGGCACCACATAGACGCGGCCTATGCGGGCACGGCCATGATCCTGCCCGAAATGCGCCATTTCCAAGCCGGGGTCGAGTTTGCTGACAGCTACACGTTTAACCCCCACAAGTGGATGCTCACCAACTTCGACTGCTCGGTCTTCTGGGTAGCCGACCGGGCCAAGCTCATTGGCGCCCTCAGCATCTTGCCGCCCTACCTGCGCAACACTGCGTCGGCCAGCGGCGAGGTCATCGACTATCGAGATTGGCATGTTCCCCTGGGACGGAGATTCCGTGCCTTGAAGCTTTGGTTCGTCCTGCGCTCCTACGGCGCCGACAACTTGCGCTCCTACATTCGCAGCCACCTCGACTGGGCCCAAGAACTCACCGCCCAGCTAGACAAAGACCCGCGCTTTGAGATCGTTGCCCCCACCACGTTTGCACTGGTGTGCTTCCGGCACGCGGCAGGCGAAGAAGCCACCAAGGCTCTCGTGGCCAAGCTAGCCGAGGAGCCGTCGGTCTATGTGGCCCCGTCGGTTGTGAACGACACCACCTTCATCCGGGTGTCTATTGGATCCACCTGGACCGAACGCCGCCACGTGCAAGCCCTCTGGGACTTGATCGACAGCGCCTGTTAGAAACCCTCGAGGAAGTCATCGAGGGGCACCTGCAAGGTGTTGAGCGCCATGGATACCAAGTTGTACTGACCTACCGTGAAAACGAGGTCCATGAGTTGTTGGGTGGACCAATGCTCGCCAAGGCCCGCCCAGGTGGCATCGGAGATGTTGCTTCGTTCGCGAAGTTCGTCAGTAGCGATCAGGATGAGACGATCCAGAGCGTTCCATTCGGGAGCATCGGCTCCCACCTTGATGCGCTCGATCTCCTCGGCCGTGAGGCCAGCTTCCTTGCCAATGACAACGTGCTGGGCCCATTCATACTCGGCTTGGCAAAGCCAACCAATACGCAGAATCGCGATCTCTCGCTCGCGCACGGGCAGCGTCGACTTTCCGAGTATGTGGTTTGCGAACACCATCCATCGCCTCGCCAGGTCAGGGTGGTGCGCCAGCACCCGAAAGATGTTCCAGGCCCGGCCGTTCTCCACCATGGGAGCCATGAACGCGGTGGCAGGCCCGCTTAGCTCTTCGTCAGACAGTGGGGTCAGGCGTGGTTCGGTCATGGAGGCATGTTGCCACAACCACGTTTTGAACGCCCCAAGATCTGGAGCTCCTAGCAGGGTGCTGAAGAACTGCTAGACCTGCGGTTCTCGGTTTCGTGGCGGTTGTGCAGTCTTGCGCCGGGGCCGAAGCAGCCAAGCAACGCCAACCAACCCAACAGCCGCAACGGCCAGCACGATCCAGCTCGAGCTTCCGCTGCTGCTGCCAAGGCACTGCGAGTCCACATCGGCATCAGGGTCCACGGTGAAGTCGAAACCACCGTCGCTGTCATCGCCATCGGCCGCAATGAGGTCGTACTTCACGATGTAGAGCCCTGGGTCGAGTGGTTCGAGGATTTCCACGCTGAGCTCGGTGGGACTATCGAAGACGATGGGACCAATGTCCATGGGATTGCGGCCCGGCTGGCCATCGAGTTCGCCAGCCAGCTCAATGAATGGAGCTGGGTCGCTGTCTTCGACAATCGGGCTGCCAAAGGTCAGCTCTATGGTCTCGATCTCGTTCACCACGTCGCCGCCAAACGGGCAGGAGTCGATGAGGGTCGAGTGTGCACTGACAGCAGGTGCCCAGCTCAGGGCTAGCAGGGCGGCAAGGACGACGGTAACGAATCTGGGTAGGTGACTCATGGGGATCTCCATTTGACCAGATTCTGGGCGGTTCTCACACCACCCCGTGGGGTCGATGGTCACAACTCGGCGCTTGTGGGGAGTTGCGTGGCAAGGTGGTGCGCACAAACCGTGAGATCTTTCCTCGAGGAGCACCGTGACCGAACAACCTTCCGAGAACGCCGACCAAGAGGTCTTGGTGGCCCTAGATGGCGCAGTTGCCACCGTCACGATGCACCGGCCCGATGCACTGAACGCCATCACGCCCACCATGTTGGTCAGCCTTGGCGACGAGCTGGATGCCCTGGCTTCGAACCCCGACGTGCGCATAGTGGTCCTCACCGGATCTGGGCGAGCGTTCTCTGCAGGCGTCGACCTCAAAGCACTTGGCGATCGAGAGTTGGTTGACGGCAAGGTGGGCGACATCTTGGATTTGCCAGCTCGGCGGGTCACCGGGTTGTTGTCAACCATGGGTGCCATGACGGTGGCCAAGGTCAATGGGTTTTGCTTCACCGGCGCACTCGAGCTGGCATTGGCCTGCGACCTCATGGTCACGGCGAACGAAGCCAAGTTTGGCGACACGCACGCAAAGTTTGGCTTGCGGCCAACCTGGGGCATGAGCCAGCGACTCCCCCACCGCATCGGGATGACGGCCGCCCGCGAGCTCTCCTACACAGCCCGAACCTTCAGCGGAGCCGAGGCAGCGACGCTGGGGTTGGCCGCTCGTGCTGTCGACCTGGCCGACATTGACGCCGAAGTCGACGGCTTGATCGCCACGCTGTTAGCCAATAGCCAAGAGTCTTTGGCCGCCTACAAGGACCTGTACCGAGCGGCAGACTCCATGGGGCTGGCAGACGGTCTCGCGTACGAATACCGTACTGACTACGTGATTGGCGACACGGCTGAGCGGCTGGCCGACTTCCGCTGAACGTAGTCCGCACCTCACCTCGTTTTGCCACGGAGAGCGAAAACGTGTGTACTGAACGTGTGACTCCGGGCCCGGAGTACCCAACACCAGCCACTGTGGCCACAGCAACAACTGTGACAACACAAAGAACAGCGGTAACTATGGCGACAGTGGCAGCTCTGAGCACGCCGTCAGAGCCAGGAATACCAGCACGACCTGGGAACGCCTAGCAGCACCACCCAGGCACAATGTGGCCCACAAAACATGAGGCCACCCATACGGGACTGAAGCGCTGCGGGGCTGCAGCCAAGGGGGGCCGGCCCTGCAGTAGCGCGTCCACGGTCAAAAGCCGCTCACCACGTCTCCCGGTGAAGCGGACTACCGGAGCGATGTTGGTGTACCAAGCACCAGACGCTTAGGCCCGCGGACGGTCACGGAGCGTTTCCACTCGAGGTCGGCATAAGAAACCTCGTAGTTCGGCCATGCATCCAAGAACAGAGGAATGGCAATGCGCGCCTCAAGACGCGCCAGGGCGGCGCCAAGACAGTGATGAATCCCGTGGCCAAACGAGAGCGGCTGCGGATCTTGTCGATCAAGGACCAATTCGTTGGGGCGATCGTGAAGCCGGGGGTCTCGATTGGCTGCACCCAGCAGCACGCCCACCACATCGCCGGCTTTGAGCTCATGCTCCCCAACCGCAAACGGCGCAACCACCACCCGATCGGTGCCTTGTACCGGGCTGTCGTACCGAAGCAGTTCTTCCACCGCCGACGGCGCCAACTCGGGGTTAGCCCGCAACAAATCGCGCTGATCAGGGAACTCGGCCAAGGCAATGAGCGAGTTACCGATGAGACCAGACGTGGTCTCATGACCCGCCACCATCAACAGCGCGACCATTGATTCCAATTCGCTCCGAGACAACCGGTCGCCGTCTTCTTCGGCCTCGAGCAGAAGCGAGATCATGTCATGTTGCGGCTCGGCCAACCGCTCGTCTATCAGCGCGCCCAACATTGCCCTAAAGCGGGCCACGGTGACGTCCATCTCGGCTGGGTCGAAGGCCGTAATCGCGTCGATAAATCGGACGAGCCCATCGGACAACTCCTTGAGTTCGTCCCACTGATCGGGAGGCAGGCCCAACATGTCGCTGATCACAAAGATCGGGAGCCGATCTGCGTAGGCGGCCATGACATCGGTGGGCTGACTGAGATCGATGTCGTTGAGCAGGTCCTGGCAGATCTGTGCCACCCCGGGCTCCTGCGCTTCAACCGCTCGCGGTGTAAACGCCCTGTTGACTAAACGACGCAACCGAGTGTGCTCGGGCGGGTCCTGCAGCAGGATCATGTGTACAAACAGGTCCAACGTCTCGGGCTGTACCTGGGTGTAAGGCCGCAGCGACGACATCAGTTCGGTCCGGTTCACCGACACCGTCGTTGAACGCAAGACTTCCTGGCATTCGGCATGCCCTGTGGCTATCCAAGTGCGCAGCGACCGTTGGTAAAAGAACACCCCAGCTTCTCGGGCCTGCTCGTACCGCGGGTAGGGGTTCTCGTAGCGCTCCGGTGCGTACGGATTCCACGGTTTGAGGGCCCGATCAAGCAGTCCCAACGCCCAGTCTCGGCGCGACGCTGCCCGCAGCACGGGCATGACAACCTGTTCGATGCGCATGTGCCATTCTTGCACGCTGCGGGATCGACACGGCCACGTTTGCCACGCAAAGCGAGAAAAAGGGTGTAACTCTGGCCGCGGCGCCCCGTCATGACTCAGGGAATTCCTAAAGAACCCCCAAGCATGAGCCGATTTACCTACTAGCGCCCCAGACAAGTGGGGCTTTCACCAACCGGCGGGAGACGCCTTCTATGAAACTCCGTAACCTCCTTATTCTTCTGCTCTCTATCGCAGTCATCGCAGCAGCCTGCGGCGATGATGACGACAGCAGCGGCGGCGACGTATCCGACAGCCCAATCGCACAAGCCCTCGCGGCCGAGATGATGGAAGACGGCGACTCGCCCTTTGCCAATGAAGAAGACGCCAACTGCTTCGCAGCCAAGGCCGTCAACGACATCGGCGAAGACCGGCTCATCGAACTTGGCGTCACCGCCGACAACGTCGGCTCCATCGATTCCATCGACTTCAGCGAGGGCGAACTCGACACCATCGTCGACGCCATGGACGACTGTGTCGACCTCGGCGCTGCAATTGCCGCCGAAATGGGCGAAGGCATGCCTGAAGAAGCAGTCAAGTGCCTCGGCGACGAACTCGACGGCGACATGGTGAAGAGCATGATGCGTGCCGGCCTTGCTGGCGACGACGTCGAACCGCCAGACGATTTCATCCAGAGCTTCTTGGACATTGCTGCCAAGTGCGACCTGCCTCTCGGCTAGTCACTGATTAGGAACGAAACAGCACGTGCCCGGCGCCATTGGCGCCGGGCACGTCTCGTTTTTCTGATCTAGGGAAGAAACAGCCTTGAGGCTGGACAGCTCAGCCCTTGAGGCTGGACAGCTCAGCCCTCTTGGCTGCCGACGCGGTGATTAGCCAGCATGGGGCCGCCGATCCAGTTGCACATCTGGGGGTCGGCTTCGCGAAGATCACCCTCGATGTAGCTTCCGTCGCGCCGGAACAGCCCACTCTTGTCACCATCGGTGACCAGAATGTTGCCGTTGCCGTCTTGTTCGTACAGAACCTTGGTGAAGGGGTGTCGAAGGCCGTGCATTAGTTCTCCTCCACCCACTCGGTGAACAGCTTGTGCAGCCAGCGCACCTTTGACTCCTGGTAGTTGGCCAACGTCACGCCCGGCTTGTGGGTGGACTCCAAACCTTGTTGCACGCGGGGCATGTTGAACAGGTCTTGGTCGAACACCTTGCCCAACATGCCAAGCTCTTCAGCGTCACTGAACACTTCGTGCTCTTCGAGCCAATGCACCGGAGCCGGGGCAGGCTTCTCGCCCGTGTACGGGGCCAGGAAGATGCACTCCATGATTGCGGTGCGGTGGTCGTCGCCGTTAGGACGGAACCGGTAAACAATGCGGTTGAACGCGCCCCAGGGGTGGAAGTTGGGGAACAGCGTGTAGTCGATGCTGTCCATCATCTCGGCATCGGACATCTGATCTACGGCATCGCCAGCAAACTCGCGCCAGCGTTCACGAGACATCGCCGCAGAGACAGCACGCATGGTGGCGCCTTCGGGCACCTTGATGGGCGACTCCTGGTCGTGGCGCACATCCAACATGGTGGCCATCATCTCGTCTTCGGAGACGTCGTAATCGAGCAGCGGGCTGGGCGTGCCACCCGGGCTAATAACCCGTGCGAAGTTGTCCCACACATCGACCTGGCTGTTCGTGTCGCCGAGGTAACCCATGATCTGGGGGTGCGTGCCGTTGACGTGATACGCCTCGCAGAACGCCTCCTGGGCGATCTTCCAGTTACACGGCACCACCTTGGCCACGTGGGCTTCTTTGTACCGGTTGCCCAAATCCCACACCTCGAACTGCTCGGCTAGGCCAGCGACGTACTCGTCAAAGGGCTGTGCGTCTTTGTCTGGGTTAATGAAGACAAATCCTGCCCACTCCCCAACTGCGCATTCGGGCAGCGAGAATGACTCGGCCTCAACGTGGGGGAAGTCCCACTTGGCCGGAACGTCTTTGAGCTCACCATTTAGTTGCCAAGCGAACCCGTGAAACGCGCACCGGATCTCAGAGCAGCGACCGTCGTAGTCCTTGAGGCGACGCCCGCGATGCAGGCAAGCGTTCGGGAAAGCCTTGATCTCGCCGGTCTCGGTGCGAATGACCAGGTACGTGCGGTCGGTGATCTCATAGATGTAGTGATCGCCCGGCTCGGGGATCTCGTCGGTGCGACAGGCGTACTGCCATACACGACTCCACAAGTTCTTCTTCTCTAGCTCGTGCCACTCACGACTGGTGTAGCGACTCGTTGGGATGTCCTCATCGCTTTCGAACACGTTGTGTTCGAGACGGAGCACATCGGGCACCGGATGCGTATCTGCCTCCAGGAGTTCCTGATAGGTAACGCCTGGCGAGCGCGCAGCGCCTGGTTGATCGGTCATGGTTACAAGAACCCCCTATAGAGCTTTGCACCCAAATTAACTGCTCAGTCAATTATGCGCCACCGCAACTTGCGACATCTTCGCGAAATCTCGGTGGCATGCAGCCAGCAAGCTGCCTGGAAAGCTGCAACAATCATGACCCACAGATCAGATACCAGGGGGAGCCAACCCAAATGACTGCTGTTCAGGGCTCAATTCTCGGCAACGCCGTGCTTCGCCGTGAAGATCCAACACTGCTTCGAGGCGAAGAAAAGTATTTCGACGACATGGCCATAGAGGGCGTTGGGTACCTGCACTTTGTGCGCTCCACCGTTGCTCACGCCACGATCAACTCCATCGACACCAGCGAAGCCACCGACATGCCCGGCGTCATTGCGGTGTACACCGCCGACAACCTCGACCTCGCCCCTCACCTGGGTTTCCCCATGTTCCCGCCGCTCTTCGCCCGGCCCCTGCTGGCTAAAGGCAAAGTGCGTCTCGTTGGCGACATCATCGCTGCTGTGGTGGCAGAGACTCGCCAGGCGGCCGCGGATGCCGCAGAGACCATCTGGATGGACTTCGACCAACTCCCCGCGGTCATCGACCCTGAAGCAGCCCTCGAAGAAGGCTCGGCCCTGCTGTTTGAAGAACATGGTTCAAACATGTGCTTCGAAACCGGGATCGGCCTCGAAGACGGCGACCCGCTCGAAGGCGCAGACCACATCGCCGAAGTCCGCATCGTCAGTCAACGGCTCGCTGGCGTGCCAATCGAGAACAACGGCGCCATTGCCATCCCCGGCGACTCCCCCGCCATGACCCTGTGGTGCCCATCGCAGAACCCCAACGCAGTCCGCGACGCCGTAGCCCCAGCCCTAGGCCTCGACCCCGCCGACATGCGTTGCGCCGCACCAGCCGTCGGTGGCGGCTTCGGCCCCAAGGCTGGCGCATACATTGAGTTCATTCTCACCTGCGCCATCGCCCGCGAGCTTGGCCAACCCATCAAATGGACCGAGACCCGCAGCGAAGACATGCTGTCGCTCTACCAGGGCCGCGGGATGACCATGTGGGGCAAGCTTGGCCTCACTAGCGAAGGCAAGATCGTGGGCCTCGACGCCGAGGTCATCGGCGAAGCTGGCGCCTACCCCGCTATTGGCGGCTTCCTCACCGTATTCACCCAGACCATGATCCAGGGCGTCTACGACATCCCCAAGATCCGCTACCACGCACGCTCGGTGGCAACGAACACACCCGTAACCGCTGCTTATCGCGGTGCCGGACGCCCCGAAGCAACCCAGCTTCTCGAGCGGGTCATCGACGTCGCAGCCGACGAACTTGGCATGGACCCAACCGAGATTCGGCGCATCAACTTCTTGCAACCCGAAGACTTCCCGCTCACCACCCACGGCGGCGCTAACTACGACTGCGGCGAATACGAGAAATCGCTCGACGCTGTCATCGAAGCTGCCGATTACCCCGCGCTCCTGGCCGAACAAGCCAAACGTCGCGAATCCGGTGACACCAAGCAACTCGGCATCGGCGTATGCGCCTACGTCGAAGTCACCGCGCCTGCTGGCCTGCACGTCGAGTACGGCGCAGTCGAGGTAGGCGAAGACGGCAAGGTCACCGCTCGGGTGGGCACCAGCGCTCACGGCCAAGGCCACGTCACGGCGTTCTCCATGATTATCTCCGACATGCTCGGCGTACCCATGGAAGACATCACCATCTTGCAGTCCGACACCGACGACATCCCACGCGGTGCAGGCACCATGGGCTCACGTTCGCTTCAGACCGCCGGCTCCGCCGTGCACATCGCCAGCGAGACCGTGCTCGGCAAAGCCAAAGAGCTTGCCGCACACCTCCTCGAAGCCAACGCCGACGACATTGTGGTGGGCAGCGGCGGCCTCCAAGTTGCTGGCGTCCCCGCTAACACCGTCAGCTGGGCCCAGCTAGCCAGCGCCGCCAACGACGACGACAAACGACCGGCGGGTATGGACGCAGGCCTTGCGCACGAGCTCGACTTCGACGGCACCGACTCCACGTTCCCCTTCGGTGCCCACATTGCGGTGGTCGAGGTCGACACCGAAACAGGTGGGGTCACCATGGTCCGCCACATTGCGGTCGACGACTGCGGCAAGATCCTCAACCCCATGTTGGTCACCGGCCAACAACACGGTGGTATCGCCCAAGGTGCAGCCCAAGCCCTCTACGAAGGCGTGTTCTTCGACGAAGAAGGCAACCCACTCAGCGGCAACCTTATGGACTACGCAATCCCTGCGGCGTCCGAGCTGTGCTCATTCGAGACGTCCAACACCGAAACCCCTAGCCCCCGCAACCCACTGGGTGCAAAGGGTATTGGCGAGTCCGGCACCATTGGTTCAACCCCAGCGATCCAAAACGCTGTGGTCGACGCGGTTTCGCACTTGGGTGTCAAGCACATCGACATGCCACTCACCGCAATGACGGTGTGGAGCGCCATTCAAGAAGCCCGCTAAAGCGCTGCTCAGTCATTGCTGGTCGCCGGAATGCACCGAGTGGGTGCGAGCGGCCAAGGATCAGATTCGACGCCGTCGCTGCATTGCAGTGGCGGCGTCGTTTCGGTTTTCGGGTGACGATGCAGCTGCGCCCCCGACGCGGTCGAGGACGGCCGCTTAGACGGCGGCGTCGGCCAGCCCGCTACGGATTGTCTGTTCTCCGGAGTGATAGGCGTGGTCCATGCTTGCCTGGCGCATCTGGTTGACACCAACAACGGCGCCAAGTCCTTCGACGATGACCTCGCCGGCTACATCGAAGTGAGCCGCGAGCACGTCGATGTCTACCCGACGGAAGCCCACCACAGGGCCATTCGGGTTCCCACGAAGGCTCCGGATCAAATGAACGAACGCTTCCAGCATGTCGCCCATGACGGCACTTTGCGCGTGGACTCGGGCATCGTCGACAGCTACCCAGTCGGGACCGATCTCCACCGGCTCGTGTTTGGGATAGATGGTGGTCATGTCCACGTCGTAAGACAACGCTATGGCGTTGACCTTTTCGCGGTCGGCAATGGGGCCCGCCCCGGCCTCGAACGCCTTGGCGGTAGCGGGGTCGAGATCAGCGTCTTGAACCAGCCGGTCGATGGTGGTGCCAAGGTCGGCGCGCTTGCGGCGCAACACCTCAGCAAAGCGGTCGGCAAAAGCCTGCTGCCGTGAGTGTCCTAGATTTTCGTTGTCCGCCATCTGCTGCTCCGATCGCACGTGACCACGTCCAGTTGTGCTCGGACGCAGCTTGAGGTTCTTCCCCACCCTTTCCTTCGGCGCAATCCGGAACAAAGTTGAGCAACGCGAGCCGCCAGTTGCTCAGAACCAACCGCTAGGCGACGGCCTCGATGTGCCAGAGCCGGGCCTCTTCGACCCCAAAGAAGACGACTTCCTCGCCGCTGCTGGTTCGCAAACGCTCGGGAATGGTGTCTTGGGCTTCCCGCCGGGTGAGGCGCAGCTGGTCTACCGAAGGCGGCACCCCGTAGACCGCGGCCCCGTTTAGCGAAACGAACTTTCCAAGCTCTTCAAGGGCTTCTTGTTGGTGGAAAACCTCGGCAACAACTTCAAGACCGTACGGGGCGTTGAATACGCCGGCCGCAACATTTGGGCCGTACTTTGCCGTGGTTGGGTGGGGGGCCGAGTCGGTGCCAAGGAAGAACTGGCCGTCGCCACTCACCGCTGCTTCAACCAAGGCGTCACGGTCTGCAGCGGTGTTGAGCACAGGCTTGCAGTACAGGTCGGGCTTCATGCCAAACGCCAACAAGTCGGCCCGTTCTCGGCTGAGATGGTGCGGGGTGATCGAGGCCACCACGTTTGGGTTGCTTCGCACGAACTCCACACCAGCAGCGGTAGATACATGCTCAAGCGTCACGCCCAGCTTTGGGTGGCGTGCACAAACCGCAGCCAGATGATCGTCCAAAAACGCGGCTTCGCGGTCGAACAAGTCGACGTCTGACCGAGTGGACTCGGCATGCACCAAAAGCTGGGTGTTCCACTCCACGAGACGGCCAAAAAGTTCGTCGAACTCACCCAGGTCGCCTTTGGCCTGGTCTGAGTTGGTGGTGGCGCCTGGCGGGTAGAACTTGACGGCCCTTACGATCCCAGCCTCGATACCTCGGCCCAGGTCGTCAAGATCCAGATCATGCGATACGAACAGCGTCATCTGCGGCTGGAAATGCGACAACGCGGCTGGAACGCGATTGAGGATGCGTCGGCGGTACGCGTCAGCTTGAGCTGTGGTTTGTACCGGCGGGCGCAGGTTCGGCATGACCATGCCGTAACGAAACCAGCGTGCGGTGTGCTCCACCACCGCAGCCAACATGTCGTCGTCGCGCAAATGCACGTGCCAGTCATCGGGCATGGGTATTTCGACAGATGCCATGACCGAATGCTTGCAGATTGTGTGCCCCTCCGGGTGGTTGCTTACCGCAACAGGGCGAACGCGGCTGAGCGGTCCTACTGGCCAGCAGCAAGACCGCCCACCGTTTAGTTCGCTACATCTGCGGGAACCCAGCTGCCGTGGAAACCAAAAGGCACCCGTGGCAGATGGACTGCGGCCACCGGCTCTGCGTCCATGGTTGCTGCGTCAAAGACCACGAAGTCGCTGGTTTCGGTTTCGGCGTCGTAGACGTAGGTCATGAGGTAGCCGTCGTCTTCGTTAGCCGAGCCCTCCGCAGGCACAAAGACAGGCTCGCCAGGGATGCGGCCCTTACCGAGCTCGATTGAGATCTGTGTGCCCTCTTGGCGGTCGTACTTGAGCAGGGCTCCCTCGGAATCTCGATGATCCTCTGAGCCTCGTTCGGTTGGCATCGCCATCAGGTACCCGTAGCGGTGCTTCTTGCCAATGACGCTGTCGGCTACGCGTGGAAACTCGCCCGGGCGGTCATCGATCTGTTCTTCGTGGACCTTGCCAGTTTCGGTGTTGATGGTCCAGCGCCACAGCATTGGTGACGGGAAGTCCATTGGGCCGTCTCGCCAGATATGGGAGAACCGAGCGACGTCGAGAACGATGTTGTTGCCGTCTTCGTAAGAGTTGAGCGGGTGGAACACGTAGCAGGGATCGATGTCGAACCACGTCACGTCGGCATCGGTTCCGGTGCGAGGCATCACACCGAGGCGAGACGGGTAGTCGTCGTCCCAAGCAATGGGCATCTCGCCTTTCATGGCGAGCTCGAGGTCAAACACCGCAGGTAGATCCATGAAGATCACGTTGTTCTCGGTGACGTTGAAGTCGTGCATCATGGTGGGGCCACCCACCGTGATGGGTGTTGACTGCACCAGCTCGCCTTCGGCCGACACCCGAAGGTAGGTGAGGTATGGCTCCATGAAGTAATAGCCGAACGCCAGCATTTCGCCGGTGGTTGGGCAGATCTTTGGGTGCGCAGTAAACGAACCGGTGAGTTTGCCGCCAAAGTCGGTGGGGCCAACCGTGTTGAGATCGCCATCGAGGATGTAGGGGAAATGCCCTTCCTCGAGCGCATAGAACTTGTTGGCGTGGCCCACCACATGGGTATTGGCCTTCGACGACGCCATGTCGCCCAAGCTGGCATCGAGATCAATGACGTCTTTGTCGGGGTTGGCCACAAACGGGGTTTGCACATAGCGGTTGCGGTACCACTGAGCCTCGCCATCACGAAGGCGCACACCGTGGATCATGCCGTCACCCAAGAACGGGTGATCGCTCATGCCGGTAATGGGGTTCGCTCCGTTACGGAGATAACGACCGTCTAGCTCTTTGGGGAGCTGCCCAGTGACGTCGAGGTCGGTGATGGTGCGCTCTTCAGCCACCGGAGCGTTGTTGCCCCTGAGATGCTGTGGAAGCTCTGATTCTGTTGCAGTCATTGGGTTTCCCCCGAGGTTGCCAAGAAGCGGTTCGGAACCCACTGTTCCGATGCCATGGCGCAGAGCCTAGTCTGTGCGCGCCAAACGAGCCCGGCCCAATGCCGCCGAGCAGGGTTCAGCCCAAGATGATGTTCTGAGCGCCGTGCTGCAAGATTGCGTCCTGGGCCCGTTCGATCACGTTGGTCCACAGCGTCATGGCGCGCTCGCTGCTGACATCGAGACTACCCACCGCAAATACCGGAATAACCCAGCCGTAGATGAGGCCGGTGCGGTAGTCGGCCACAAACGTTTCGAAGTCGTAGCCAGAAGCGCCAGCCTCGATGAGCCGTGCATGGTACGTGGCCAGCAGGTCGTCTTCGTTTGCCCGGCGATCTTCGATCGACAGGTTTTGGCTCAAGAAGTACGCAACGTCGGCAGCTCCGCCGCCCTTGCTAATGGACTGCCAGTCGATAACCACCACGGTCCCGTCTGGCTCGAAAAACAAGTTGTCGGCTCGGTAGTCGAAGTGCACCAAAGTGTGGGGCATCGCGGCCAACGCATCGAGCAACCCGGGCTGCGCTGCGGTGTAGGCATCGGCAGCGGGCATCATCTCTGGCAACACTGCAGACCCAAAGACTTCCTTGAATCCGGGAAGCGACGCTTCGTAGATGGCTTGGCCATTCTTGTTCAGCGCACCGTTGATTGGCGGTACGAACGGAGCGTTCTCGAGCCCCGCACCATTCCAGAACCGCGCGTGGTGTCCAGCCAAACCAACCAAGGCCGCTTCGGCCTGGTCGACGCTCACGCCTGCAACTTGGTCGCCTAGGGTCAGCGAAGACAGGTCTTCGAGCAGCATGAGATATTGCTCCTCAACCGCTTCGTCTTCGGACGTTTCGCACAAGACGTAGTAAGCCTCAGGGGTGCGCAGTGGCGTCGAGGCAGCGAGCTCGCTGTAGAAGCGATGCTCGCGTTCATACACCCGGGTTGGGCGCATCATGGCTTTGATCTCAGGCGATGCCGTTGGGAACTTGACAATCATGGCCGCAGGCAGGTCGGTGACGTCGTCGCTGTAGGTGAGCTCCAGTTTCCCCACCTCGCCCATGAAACCCACGCCAGCTGCGGCCGGGTCGGTGCTGACAGCGGTGACGCTGCCCGTGGAGAGCCCTCCGCTTGAGCGCAACGCGCTGGTGAGCCACTCGGCGGTGATGTCAGATGTCGTGGTTGGCACAGTCGTCATGGCCGAGATCGTAAACCATTCTGTGGGATGGCCCACAACAGATCTTGCAGAGCAGGTTTTCACCAACCGACCTCGGCGGCTACCGAGCCCCGACCTGAGCTATTCTGTGCGCATGAAACAACTATGGCGGATGGTTCTGGCGGCATTAGTGCTTGGGGTTCTCGCAACCTCGTGTGGAGACGATGACGATGCGTCCACAACGTTGGAGTCGGGCGAGTCCCAAGACGCAGCAACCAGTGACCCCACCGAAGGTGACGGGACCAACGAGGCGGCGGGTACCGAGCCCAACGCCGAGGAGGCACCAGACGAAGGTGATGCCGCCGAAGAGCGTGAACCCGAACAAGAACAAGAACCGGGCGACACCGACGAAGCAATCGCCGGTCCCGCTGGCCAAGGCAACGCGACCTTAGAGCTAGACAACGGCGATACTTTCGAGTTCTCCATCCTCTGCAGTCTGCAACCCCAAGAAGCTGCCGGATCGGAGATCTTGTTTACTGTGGTCTCCTATGACGACCCCTACAACCTCGACATCACCCAGTTTGGGGCCGAGTCATTTGGTGGCGCCGCCAACATCAGCGTCTACGACTCAACCACCTACGACACAGTATGGGAGTCCAACTCGATGTTTGGCAACGACATCGAGCTCTCGCTCGACGCCAACACGGTAACTGGCGAAGGGACTTTCTTCGAAGGAGACGCCGTCACCGGTGACGGTGTACAAGGCCGAGTCGAAGCCAACTGCAGCTGATTTAGCGCTCCCCGCGAAGCTCGGCAATACGTTCTGCGAGGAACGACGATGCGGTGCGACCATCGGCCAGCACAACGTCGTTGGCCGGATGCAAGAAGAGCGGCAGCGCCATTCGGGCAACTCGAGCGCCGGGGCCTGTGGGGTTGACGACCCGATGCGTCGTGGCCGGGTAGTAACCCCTGCTCGCAATATCGAGCATCTCGCCCCCGTTGACCGCCAACGATTCGGGGTCACACGGAACCGGGAACCAGGTGCCGTCGGCTCGCAAGAGTTCGAGCCCTGGTTCGTTCGAGGCGGGCAAGACCGTTAAGAGATTGATGTCTTCGTGGGCGGCCGCGCGCACCGCGCCGTCGGGAATGTGGTCGGGC
This sequence comes from Acidimicrobiia bacterium, assembly GCA_030431575.1. Taxonomy (GTDB): domain Bacteria; phylum Actinomycetota; class Acidimicrobiia; order Acidimicrobiales; family UBA8592; genus JAUIIS01. Next base: position 39,542 of record JAUIIS010000009.1, read on the forward strand.
AGAGGCGGGTACCGCAGGATGCGCAACAGGTTCTGTGTACTGCCGTCGAGCATCTTCGCCAACGGCATCGAGAAGCGCTCGCTGACCTCGGGTGGGGTCTCCTGCTCAACCCAACGCAGCAGAGTCAGCGCTACTGAAGTTGCGGCTTCGCGGTACTCCATGGCTGCTTGGGAGACTTCATCTGGATAGACCGACCAGTCGTAGACATGGAAGAACTCTTTGAGGTCTCGGACCGACTCGCCCTTGGCCGTCTCTGAAACTGTCTGAGGAAACCAGCCAACACGCCCCTCGGGGTCGGGCCCGTATTTGTCGACCTCGGACGAGTCGAACAACGCACCCCACTCTTGATGGATCTTGGTGACTAGGTCCCAGTTCAGCGGGTGATTGACAACGACGGCGAAACCCGTTGAGCGCAAGCTCTCGGTGAAGCGCTTCGGCGCATCGTCAGCGGCAAAATCTACGACATCTACATCCACGGACCTACCGTAGCGTCGCCCGCTGCCAACGGGTAGGGCTTCTGCGGTACCGTCGAAGCTCATGCACCGGCTGGGGATACTGAGTATTTGCGCGCTGTTAGCCGCCACGCTCGTCGCGGTCCCCACCTACCCCGCCCAAGCTCAAGACGAACAACCCCCGGTAGAAGAGGTCGATATCGACCCCGAGCCAAGTCCCACGCCAGCGGTCACACCCGCAGCCGACTGGGTGCCGTTCACTGGCAGCTACGCGGTGGGCTGCACTCGAACCAGCACCAAGAACCCGGGATGCCCGGTGCACCACCCCACATGGGCCATCGACTGGGCTACCCCGGCGGGAACCAAGATCCGAGCCGCAGGTGCGGGCACAGTGGTTGGCCTGTATCGCGGTTGCTTACCCAACGGTGGCGACGGGGAATGCAACGGTGGCGCAGGCAACCTCGTTGACCGTGTTCGCTTTAATTATGTCGTCGATTTCCTCTACCTAGGAATCAAGAAACCTTTTGAAACTAATATTTTTAATATCGCTGATGTGGTGATCATGACTGGC
>JAUIIS010000192.1 GCA_030431575.1 Acidimicrobiia bacterium
TGGAAGCAGTCATGCATATCCCCATCGAGGACCGCGAAGCGTTCAAGTACGCACTCGCCGCGACCTTGGTAAAGAATCACGCGCATTGGCGAGCGTTCGAGACGGTGTTCGAGGTCTACTTCTCGCTGCGCGGTCAGGAGTACGACCTCGTCGATGGTGAGTGGCCCGACGACATGGATTTCGACCCCGATCAAGGGTCAGATGAAATGCAAAACGGCGACCAGCCCGGTCAAGGCGGTGGGGGAGAGGGTCTTGACCCCGAGCAACTCGCAGAGATGCTCTTCCAGGCGCTCATGAAAGGCGACAGCAACATGATGCGCGCCCTAGCGCGCCAGTCCGTGATGCGCTTTGCGGGCATGGAGCCTGGCCGGCCGGTGGGGGGCACCTACTACCTGTACCGCACGTTGAGGAACCTCGACCTAGATGGTGTCCTCGAGCGGCTGATGGAGCAGGCCCAACAGGATGCGCCACAAGATCTCACCCCGCTCGAAGAGCGACTCGAACGCGACGAGTTCGAGCATCGCATCGAGAAGCTGAAACAGGAGATCGAGGCCGAGATCAGGCGCCGGTTGGTAGCCGATCGCGGTGTCGAGGCTATGGCCAAGACCCTGCGTAAGCCGCTTCCCGAAGACGTCGACTTCATGCACGCCAGCCGCGAAGAGATGACAGCGCTACGTCGGGCCATTTGGCCACTGACCCGCAAATTGGCGGTCCGACTGGCCCGCAAACGCCGGCACGGCCGCAAGGGTCCGTTGGACTTCCGTAACACCGTTCGCCATTCGCTCAGCTATGGCGGCGTGCCTGCTGAACCCAAGTTCCGCTATCCCAAGCCGTCCAAGCCCGAGATCATGGTTATTGCCGACATCTCAGGTTCGGTTGCCGCCTTTGCTCGCTTCACGTTGCACCTTGTGTATGCGTTGAACTCGCAGTTCTCGAAGGTCCGTTCATTCGTGTTTATTGATGGCCTTGACGAGGTCACCAGCTACTTCGAGGGCGTGGATGACATTGTTGAGGCGATTCACCGGGTGAACACCGAGGCCGACGTGGTGTGGGTTGACGGACACTCCGATTACGGGCATGCCTTTGAGGTGTTCAACGAGAAGTACGGCAAGGACGTCAGCTCTAAGACCACAGTGCTTATTCTGGGCGATGCCCGGAACAACTATCACGCAGCGCAGTCCTGGGTAATCAAGGACATCCAACAAAAGGCCCGCAAAGTCTTCTGGTTGAACCCAGAGCCCAAGAGTTATTGGGATACCGGTGACTCAATTGTTGGCGAGTACGGCGTGCACTGTGACGGAACTTTTGAGGTACGTAACCTGCGCCAGCTCGAAGGCTTTGTCGAGAACCTGGTCTAGCTAAAGATGGAGGCCGCACTCGGTCTTGGTTGACCCGTTCCAACGTCCAGCACGGGGGTCCTCTCCGTCGGCGACGGGCTGGGTGCACGGCATACAACCAATCGAGGGGTATCCCCGCGCTATGAGCGGGTTGACGATGATGTTGTTGTCCGCGATGTAGCGATCCACCTGGCTATCGCTCCAGCTGGCAATCGGATTGACCTTGACCAGGCCGCGCAGGTCGTGTGCCACGATTGGGGCTGCTGCTCGAGTGGTGGCCTCAGATCTGCGGACGCCGCTCATCCACGCGGCCTTTCCTGCTAGCGCACGATCGAGTTGGCCCACTTTGACTGCCGAACAACAGTTTTCTGGATCGGCCTCCCAAAGTTCGGGGGAGTGGCGAGCAACCGTCATGATGCGCAGATTCAGGCCGTATTCCCGACGCACGGTCTCGACGGTTTCCATAGTTTCGGGGAAGTGGTAGCCGGTGTCGATGAAGACCACCTCGATGGCGGGGTCCACAGAGCTTGCCAGGTCGATCAGCAAGGCATCGGTCATGGAGGCTGTCAGCGCCAGCTGGACGCCAAAGGTGTCGACCGCCCAGCGAATGATGTCGCGGGCTTCTGCGCGTTCGAACTCGGTAGACAGTGCCTCTAAGTCGGCATTGGTGAATTGTGGCGCAGGGCCAAGCCGGGCATTGTCGGGACGGACAACGAGTCCAGAGCTCATGTGGCACACTCCGACTCGCCGATTTCGGATTCGTATGGGCCGGTCTCGCCAAAGTCGACGTAGTAGTCGGCGTTCTCGTTGGGGGCCGGGAAATGATCGAGTTCTTTGAGCCCTTCGGTTACTTTGGCCACGCCGCCAACGCGTTCCATCCAGTCTTTGAATGACTCCCCGGCATCTCGGCCTTCGCTGAATTGACGAACGACGCGCACAGCGGCTTCTGGGGCTGCTTTGGCGGGCAGGCGAAGGGCTTTTTGGCCGAAGTGAATCTGTTCGTCGCCGATGTGCCCACCGAGCAGCATCTGGTAGCCAGGCGCCGATTGGCCATGGGCTCGCCGCTCCGCGCCGAAGAACCCGATGTCGGCCGCGTGGTGTTGGCCACAGGAGTTGGTGCAACCGGAGATGTTGGTGCGAATGCCGCCTACCTCGGCGAGTCCTTCTTCTTCGAGGCGCTTGCCAATTGCTGCGGCGAGGCCGCGAGATTGGGTGACCGCCAGGTTGCAGGTGTCGGCTCCGGGGCAGGCCACGACGTCGCGTGAGAGTTCTGCGCCGGCTTGGGCCATGTCGATTGCCTCAAGGGCCTCAAACAGCCGTGGGAGCTGGTCTTCGGTGAGGCCGCGAAAGACGAAGTTCTGTCGGTTCGTGACCCGGATCTCGGCTCCCAGTTGGCGTTGCACCGCTGCTAGCGCCCGCAACTGATCGCTGGTGACGTCGCCAAGACGGCACCACGCATAGGCGGAGACGGTGCCTTTCGCGTTGCCGCGCACCACATTGGCGTCACTCCATGCCTCAAAGGGGTTACCACGACGCAGCGTCACGCTGACGCCCTGCCCGACGGGGGTGACCTCGGTTTGGCTTCGGACTCCAGCTGGGGCATCGCCGTGCTTGAGCACCTCGCCTGGAATCCCGCCTGGCCAGGTGGCTGAGGCGACGAGGAACTTTCGTTCGCGGAGCACTTGGCGTTGCACTTCATCGAACCCCAGTTGGCCTACAAGCCACTTCATGCGGGCGCGTAGCTTGTTCTCGCGGTTTCCATGGTGGTCGAATACGCGCATGATGGATTCGAGCGTGGGGAGCAGGTCTTCTTTGGTGGTGAAGGGCTCGAGCGCAAGCGCTGGATGAGGCGTGGCGCCGAGCCCTCCGGCCACATACACGCGGAAACCCGACTCGATCGTGCCGTCGTCGAGCTCCCGCTGAACTGCGATGACCCCGGCATCGTTGAACATGGCCTGGCCACAGTCCGTGGCGCAGCCTGAGAAGTTGATCTTGAACTTGCGGGGGAGACGTTGGCCGATTGGGCTGCGCAAGAAGTGTCGGTATGCGGCTTCGGCCCAAGGTGTGATGTCGAGCACTTCGTGGGGGCAGGCGCCCGCCAGGTGACATGCCTGAACGTTGCGGACCGTATCTCCGCATGCCTCTCGGCTGGTGAGGCCCACGGCCATGAGTTCTCTCATCACATCTGGGATCTGTTCGAGCTGCACGTAGTGGAACTGCAGGTTTTGGCGCGTGGTGATGTGGCCCCAACCACGGCTGTAGGTATCGGCGATGTGGGCCATGGCGTCAAGCTGGGTTGGGGTGAGCTTGCCCGCTGGTGCCTTGATGCGCACCATCTGGTTGTGGCCACCCTGGCGCTGCCCGTAGACCCCATTGTTGAGACGGAATACGCGGAAGGCGTCTTCGGAGAGATCACCGCTGAGGTAGTGCTCGAGCTGGGTCTCGAACTTCTCGATGTCTGCGAGCATGGCTGGGTCTATGAGGCTTTCGCCATCGATGCTGACGTCGATCATGTTAGGGTCTCCGCGGGAGGGTGCGTCACCCCTCGGTTAAAGGTGACTAAGTGGATCGGAATTAAGGTATATCAATTCCGACTAACTTGATCAACTTTAAGGGGATTTCTTCTGGGAAGACCCATATCTCGGGCGCGTCCGCAGCGAGCGAGGGCGCGTCGAATTACCCAACCGCTCCGTTAGCGCCCGGGTCTGACGCTGACGCTCGAGCGAGGCCTGCGCTGCGCTCAGCCGTTGTTGTCGCGGAGGCGCTCGGCCACCAAGAACGCGAGATCGAGGCTCTGAGCGGCGTTGAGGCGAGGATCACACATGGTTTCGTAGCGCACGGCCAGATCGTCGTCGGTGAGCTCTGCCGCACCGCCCAGGCACTCGGTAACGTCGTCGCCGGTGAGTTCCACGTGGATACCGCCGGCCCAGGTGCCTGCGGCAGCATGGGCATCGAAGAAGCCGTTCAGCTCGGCCATAACTGCGTCGAGATGGCGAGTTTTGCGCCCACTAGGCGCGGTAAAGGTGTTGCCGTGCATGGGATCGGAGGCCCAAACCACCGGGTGCCCGGAATCGCGCACGGCTTCCAAGAGTGGCGGTAGACCGTCGGCGATTTTGTCGGCCCCGAACCTGGTGATCAGGGTGAGACGACCTTCGATGCGCTCGGGATTGAGCTTCTCGCAGATGGCCAGCGCTTCTTCGGGGGTAGCAGTTGGGCCCAATTTGCAACCCAGCGGGTTCTGCACGCCACGAAGGAACTCGAGATGAGCCCCATCGAGTTCGCGGGTCCGCTCACCGATCCAGAGCATGTGCGCCGAGCAGTCGTACCAAGTGTCGGTGAGCGTGTCGAGGCGGGTGAGCGCCTGCTCATAGCCCAAGAGCAATGCCTCATGGGACGTGTAGAACTCGACCTCGTGCAGCGAAGGGTGATGGTCTGGGTCGACCCCGCAGGCCTTCATGAACATCAAGGCTTCGGTGATGCCATCGGCGATTTGCCCATAGCGTTCGCCAGCCGGGCTGGCGGCCACAAACTCCTGATTCCATGCGTGCACACGATTGAGGTTGGCAAAACCGCCTTGGGTGAACGCCCGCAACAAGTTGAGGGTCGACGCGCTCTGGTTGTAGGCCTGGAGCAGGCGGGCTGGATCAGCAACCCGGGAGTCGGCACTGAAACCAACGTCGTTCACAATGTGGCCACGGAATGACGGCAGCTCAACGTCGTCTATGGTTTCAGTGTCACTGGAACGAGGTTTCGCGAACTGACCCGCGATCCTGCCCACTTTCACTACCGGCATACCCGTGGAGTACATGAGCGCGACAGCCATCTGCAAGATGACCTTGAGCTTGTCCCTGATGGAATCGGCAGAGTTTGCATCGAACGATTCGGCACAGTCGCCTGCCTGAAGCAGAAGGGCCTCGCCGCGGCACACAGCGCCGAGGCGTTCCTGAAGGGTGCGTGCCTCGCCTGCAAACACCAAAGGGGGTCGCCCAGCAAGGTCCTTGAGGACAGCTTCGACCTCAGCAGTATCGGGCCATTCTGGTTGCTGCTTGGCGCTGTATTGCTTCCATGTTTCCGGGGTCCATGTGGTCACGGGTTCATCCTTCCGCTTCGCCAGGCGATTGGCAAAACAGTTTCAGTTCGACAAGAGGGGTAAAACAGCTGATGACGCTGCCAGTGGCAACGTCATCAGCGACTAGGTCTTCAACAAGAAGTGGCTGGGCCTCTATGGGCCCGCTACCTATGCAGCATCGATGTCGACGCGAGATGGCGCGCTGTCGCGGACCGTGTTCACGGCCCGCTTTACCAGGCGTCGAGCGGCTTCGGCAGTGACACCAAGCTCTTCGCCAACCTCGCGGTAGCTGCGCTTGCGTCCATCTTGGAGTCCAAAGCGCTGCTCTACGGCGTAGCGAGCGCGATCGTCGAGCACGTTAAGCAGGTCGGTGACCATTGCTTCGCCAGCCCGTTCCATGACCGTTTGTTCGGGCCCTGGGTTGGCGTCGGGGAGGAGGTCGACGAGTTCGTTGCTGTCGTCGTCACCAATGGTGCGGTCGAGCGAGGTCGGGGTGGTGAGCCGATGCAAGCGTGCGTGCTCTTCGTCGAGTTCGTCGCCGTCGCCAGAAACCTGACGAAGGGCCGCGCGAAGACTGGCGCTACGGTCGCCTGGCAGACGAACGAGGCTGGCTTTTTGATCGAGGGCCCGGCCGATGGCCTGACGGATCCAAAAGGTGGCGTAGGTGGAGAACTTGAAGCCCTTGCGCCAGTCGAACTTGTCGACAGCGTGTTCGAGGCCAAGGTTGCCCTCTTGAATGAGATCAAGAAGCTCCATGCCTGCTGGGAGCGGATAGCGGCGGGCCACGCTGACCACCAAGCGCAGGTTGGCACGGATGAAGCGGTCTTTGGCAGCCGCGGCTTGTCGGGAAGCTCGCTTGAGGTCGGCGCCCTTTTCGCCAGCTTCGAGTCGAGCGCGTGCTTCGACGCCTCGCTCGATAATCTGGGATAGTTCGCGCTCTTCAGCGGCTGTCAGCAGCGGCACAAGGCCGATTTCGTTGAGGTACTGACCTACAGAGTCACTCATATTCATTCACTCAGTTTCAAGGGGATGGATGCAAGCTCGGCAGAGCTTGGGCACCTCGGCGCAGGGCGCTGCGGTGCGAAGGTATTGCAGTGGGTAGTGCTTAATCGGGTAGTGATCTTTATTGGTTGCTTGTGCTGTCTCGGTTGTCGGAGCCGCTAGACAGGTACAACACGTTGGTGTGCAGATCTGTTCCAGGCGGTCAGCCACTCAGGCTTGCGCGAGATAAGGTTTGTTCCTTGGGGGTTCTGCGGGTAGTGCTGGGGGTCTTCTCCGACGAGGCAACTTTTCGCGAGACATAGCGCCTTTGGGGCCGCTAGCCACCGGCAGGCGAACGTCGTTCGTCTCCGTTGCTCAAAGCAATTTCCTACAATAGCCCAAACGGACGCGCGCTTCCAGTAATAACAGCAGTTTCACACAGGAAATCTTGCCGC
>JAUIIS010000193.1 GCA_030431575.1 Acidimicrobiia bacterium
CCGCTTGTGCGGGCCCCCGTCAATTCCTTTGAGTTTTAGCCTTGCGGCCGTACTCCCCAGGCGGGGCACTTAATGCGTTAGCTACGGCACGGAATCCGTTGATAAGACCCCATACCTAGTGCCCAACGTTTACGGCATGGACTACCAGGGTATCTAATCCTGTTTGCTCCCCATGCTTTCGCTCCTCAGCGTCAGTACCGGCCCAGAGTGCCGCCTTCGCCGCTGGTGTTCCTCCTGATATCTGCGCATTTCACCGCTACACCAGGAATTCCACACTCCTCTACCGGACTCTAGTCACAGCAGTATCGGGTGGCGTCCCAGGGTTGAGCCCTGGATTTTCACACCCGACTTACCGAACCGCCTACGAGCTCTTTACGCCCAATAATTCCGGACAACGCTTGGTCCCTACGTATTACCGCGGCTGCTGGCACGTAGTTGGCCGGACCTTCTTCTGCAGGTACCGTCATTTTCGTCCCTGCTGAAAGGGGTTTACGACCCGAAGGCCTCAGACCAGCTACCCGTCGATGCCTTGGTGAGCCGTTACCTCACCAACAAGCTGATAGGCCGCGAGACCCTCCTAAAGCGCCGGAGCATTTCCTCAGCGGACCATGCGGTCCAAAGAGGGCATCGGGTATTAGCACGAGTTTCCTCGAGTTATTCCCGTCTCTAGGGCAGGTTTCTCACGTGTTACGCACCCGTTCGCCACTCTCTCATGTGACCCGAAGGTCGAGAGCGTTCGACTTGCATGTATTAGGCACGCCGCCAGCGTTCGTCCTGAGCCAGGATCAAACTCTCCGTCAAAATCTCAAGTGCCCGCCGCCTCCGAGGAGGTGGTGGCGTTCTATCGAAATCAGGTGCTCTGTCATCCAACCCAGCAAGCTGAGTCCTTGCGGATGACGTCTGCGTTTTTGGAGAGCCAGGTTCGGAGCGGCTGCTCGTCCCCTGACTGGCACAAGAACATGTTTGTCCAAACCCGAAGGCTTGAACTCGTTGTCCATATTTGTGCGGGTGCCATCCCCCGTTGAGGAGATGGCGGAATTGTTAGCCACTCTTTCGAGTGACCGAGTTAAAAGGTCAACATCACCGAGCCCAAGGAGGCTCAATGCGTTGGCCCGCACTGGCTTTTTCGTCCTCTCTTCCGTTTTCAAGTTGCGGGGCACACCACACAGCCTCCGAGGAGGTGTTTTGCGTGGTGACCGCAGTCCCGGGCAGTCGTTGCACTGAAGCATTGGCTGGAGCCGGTGGGCCGTGACCTTGGGCGTTTCGCCCGGTCGAAGCGATTGACTAACTTACCTACGGAGGCAACAAACGTCAACGTCGTGGCAAAGTTTTCTGGGTGTTTGTCGTCCACAAAGCGCTGACCAGCACGTACGCGATCTAGCCGGCATGAACAAATGCTGAAGCCACGATAGAAGCCGACAGAATCGCAGTGTGGCTACCCGCTACCTACGGGTCGACAACGACCAGGTGACGCAACTTCTTGCCCTTCTGGAGCAGGAGGTACCGCTGCCCTATCACTGCACCCTCAAGCGTTGTCTCGGCGTCAACTTTGCCGCGGTTGACCGAGACCCCGCCTTGGCTGAGCAAGCGTCGAGCTTCGCCCTTGGATGCGGTGACCCCGGTGGCCACCAAGAGGTTCACCAATGCGTCCTCGCCAACCAGATCGCCGGCGGACACCACCGTCTCGGGCAAGACCCCACGAAGCGCACCCAACATCTCAACACTCAGGTCGCCACGACCAAACATGGCTTGTGCACCGAGCTTGGCCTGTTCCACGGCTTCAGCGCCATGGACCAAGGTGGTGACCTCGTCCGCCAAGCGTTGCTGACCTAACCGGGCGCTGGGGTCGGCGTCATGAGCTGCAGCGATCTCGGCAACTTCATCTACCCCCAACAGCGTCAGCTGCAACAAGAAGCGCTCGACATCGCGGTCGTCGACGCGCAGCCAGTACTGGTGGAACTCATAGGGCAAGGTTCGCTCGGGATCTAGCCAGACCGCGCCAGACACCGATTTGCCAAACTTCTGGCCGTCGGCGCGGGTGATGAGTGGCCAGGTAAGGGCGTGGCAGTGGTCGCCATCTCGGCGCCGAATGAGATCGACGCCAGCGGTAATGTTGCCCCACTGGTCCGACCCGCCAATCTGGAGGTCGCAACCCAAGTTGTTGTGGAGCCACCAGTAGTCGTAGGCCTGGAGCAGCATGTAGCTGAACTCGGTGTAGGAAATTCCGTGCTCGCCTTCCATGCGCGAACGGACCGAATCCTTCGCCACCATCTGATTGACGGTTGCGTGCTTGCCCACATCACGTAAGAAGTCAAGCACGCCAACGTGTTTGGTCCAGTCGTAGTTGTTGACCAGTTCGGCCCTGTCGAAGTCAACCAAGCGTTCAAGTTGGCTCCGGATCCCGGCCACATTGGAGGCAAGCGAGTCTTCGTCCAACAAGTTGCGTTCTTCGCTGCGGCCCCCGGGGTCACCAATCATGCCGGTAGCCCCGCCAACAAGGACCACGGGCCGGTGTCCAGCATCTTGGAAGCGCCGCAGCATCAAGACGCCTACAAAGTTTCCAATATGGAGGCTTGAGGCACTGGGATCGATGCCGTGATAGAGCGAGATGGAGCCCTCGGCCAGCCGGGCCTCCAGAGCCGCCCGGTCGGTGGTGTCGTGGATAAGCCCACGCGCCGATAAGTCCTCAAGAAAGCTTGGGCTATCGCCCATCAGGTTCTCCTGCAATCGGTTTCGGTACGGTCAAACGATACGGCCTCGATGCCGTTGGCCACGAGCTTTTCGACGCCAACCACACCTGTCGGGTAGCCGAGATTATTGATCTGGCGCTGGGAATCTGGGGCTGCGCGGTGGTTTCGCACCGTCCAGCGGCGATGCTAGGGCCATGGCAGGCCCTGAAACTGATCCAGTTGCCGACGACGGCTTCGAGTCCCAGCTCGACCAGCACGGTCTACGGCCAAACGAATACGCCTACGATGCCAACGACGATGGCACCTGGGGCTGGACCCTGGGCCGAATCGTGTCGGCCACGTTGTTGGTGTTGGTCATTGGGTTTTGGATTTGGGCTTTCTCACCTTGGGCCCCACGAGGGCACCCCGACGAACTTAGCGATCCCGCGTTCTCCCAAGCTGCCGAACCCATCTGCGGAGCAGCGATCGATCTCATTGCCACCAGCGTCGAGCCAGCGCGGGCCGCTGCAACACCCGAAGATCGAGCCGAGCAGCTGTATGCCTCAACGGCGCTCCTCGAAGACATGCTTGTAGACCTCGAGCAGATCGCGCCCGACCCCACCACCGAAGACGGCGATGTGGTCATGCGCTGGATCGCCGACTGGCGGATCTATGTCGGCGACCGCTACCGCCACGCAGAGAAGCTGTCTAACGGTATCGACGAACGTTTCGAGGTGACCGTTTCAGGGCAGGGTCAGATTACCGACCCCATCGATGCCTTCGCCAACGCCAACGGCATGCCGTCGTGTGCGTCGGCTCAAGACGTCTAACAGTTCTTAGACACCCTGCTTGTGTCCGGTCCGGTGGCGGCGGTGCATGCTCAGCCGTCGTCGAGGTAGTTCCCGAACAGCCAGACAGGTCACGAGCTCAGATCGACTGCGCAAGCGCGAGACCGTTGCGGATAAGACGCAGCAGGCTCTTGTCGGTTGCCAGCCCTTGGGCTTCGTCTTCGCTCACCCAGCGCAGCGCATGCGACTCGTGATTGCCAGCGACAACCGCTCCAGCAGGGGCGAGCACCACAAACCGCACATCATGGTGTTCATGGGCGGGTTCGCCCGGTCGCGCCGGGATGTCGTGAATGTCACAGTCGACTGCGGGTTCGGCAATGCGCAAACCGACGATGCCGGTTTCTTCTTCGGCTTCGCGTAGCGCAACCGCGGCCAGGTTCCCTTCGCCATCGGCGTGCCCACCGGGCTGCAACCACATGCCGAGCTTGGCGTGCAGCATCAACAAGACTCGGTCCCGCTCGGCGTTGAGCACCAGCGCCGAGCCAGTTAGGTGGCCGTCCAGGCACGTCCTGTAGAGCGCATCGTGGTGGGTGGCGACAAAGGCCAACGTGCGCTCGCGGGCCGAAACGGCGTCTTGGTCAGAACAGAGGCTGTTGTTCAGCACCGCCGCAGCTGTTGCGAGGTCGCCTCCAACGGAGGGGCTAGTGGTCAAGGCAAGCTTTGTCACCTTGCTAGTCAAGCCGAATCACGTCCGGGCGTGGCCGATGCCCCCGCACGATGCTGCGACGCAAGCGATTGCGCGCCTGGTGGACGGTCCCAACGTCACGGTGGCTAGCGCGGTCGACCTGACACGTTTTCGTTACCCCGATGGAAGAATCTCCAAGGCAGTTCTTCGCCCTTGCCAACCCCAAGCCCGATGCGGGCGCTGGTCGCAACCTCGACGGCGGTGTGGGCATCAGCGTCGGTGACCTCGCGAATCTCTACACCGCGTTCGGCACGGGTGAGGTCGAGGCCGTCGAAGGTGCCGTCGATGCTGAATGCTTGGGTCAGCTTGGCCGGGCCGCTGCACAGATCGCGGTTGCGTGTTGCCGCGGGCCGGTTGGCGTACATGGCTTCGATACCGGCCAGGGGTTCGATAGCGCGCAAAAGGACAGCGCCGCACTCCCCCTCTGGGGCACAGACCACGTTGGCGCACCAGTGCATGCCATAGCTGAAGTAGACGTAGAGGTGGCCCGGTGGGCCGAACATCACCTCGGTTCGAGGCGTGGGTCCTCGGTAGCCATGACTACCTGGGTCGTCTGCACCGCGGTACGCCTCCACCTCGACAATGCGACCAGAGCGCCCGTTGGCCACCAACGTCTTTCCAAGCAGTTCGGGCGCCACCACAAGCGGATCGCGCCCATAGAAGCGACCTGTGAGCCGTCGGTTCACCCTGGATGCACCTTCGCTTCGTGCTCAGCGTTTGGTGGGCAAGAGCCCAGGGAGGCGCGCCTCATCGGCACCTAGTTGAGCTTTGAACCGTTCGAGTTGTGCCTCGACTGCAGCAGGGCTGCCGCCGCCATGGGTGGTCCTGCGAGTCGCCGATACGCCCGGCGCAAGCAGGTCGGCAGCGGCGGGGCCAAGCCGCTGATCTGCGGCCACCAGATCGACGAGAGGGGCCTCTCCGGCAAGGGCACGCCTCACCAGCTCCCCCACAATGGCGTGGGCGTCACGGAACGGAGTGCCGGCCACCACCAAGTGCTCTGCGAGGTCGGTGGCCGCGGCGTAGGGCGAAGAGGCTTGCTGGGCCATGGCGTCAATGCGGAAGGCGGTGGTGGATACCATCCCGTCGAGGGCCAGGAGTGTGAGGCGCACGGTGTCGACCGCGTCGAAGAGGCCTTCTTTGTCCTCCTGCATGTCCTTGTTGTAGGTGAGTGGTAGGCCTTTGAGCGTGGCAAGCAGCGACGTGAGGTGCCCAATGAGTCGGCCAGCCTTGCCACGTGCCAGTTCCGCAATGTCGGGGTTCTTTTTCTGGGGCATCATGGACGACCCGGTCGAGAAGCCATCGTCGAGTTCGATGAAGCCAAACTCGGTGGTGGCCCACAAGATGAGCTCCTCGCCCAGGCGGCTGAGGTGCACCCCGGTCATGGCCAAACAAAACAGGGCCTCGGCCACAAAATCACGATCAGCAACAGCATCGAGGCTGTTGTCAAAGACCCGAGCGAACCCCAAACGCTGTGCCGTGTTGGTTGGATCGAGCGGCAGCGACGAGCCAGCTAGGGCCCCCGCCCCCAGGCCCGACGTATCAAGTCTGTCGCGGCAGGCCAGCAGCCGGTCGAAGTCGCGGCTGAGCGCCCACGCGTGGGCCAGCAAGTGGTGTGAGAGGGCCACGGGTTGGGCCTGTTGGAGGTGCGTGTAGCCGGGCAGGTAGGCGTCGCCAGCCGCCTCGGCGTGGACTAACAGTGTGCGTTGGAACGTCAAAACCAGGGAAGCAATGTCGCCGAGCGCGGCCTTGGTCCAAAGACGCAGGTCGGTGACCACTTGGTCGTTGCGGCTCCGGCCCGTGTGCATTTTGGCGCCCGCCGGCGCGATCTCGGTAACGCCGCGCTCAACAGCGGTGTGGATGTCCTCGTCGCTCGAGACAAATGCGAACGTACCGTTGGCGATGGCGGTCTCCACTTCGTCGAGCGCCCCAATCACGCTGGCTACCTCGTCGCTCGTGAGCAGCCCAACGTCGCCCAGCATCGAAACGTGGGCGCGAGACCCCTCGATGTCCTCGCGAAACATGCGCTGATCGAATGGCAAACTGTCGTTGAGCGCTTGCAGGGCTTCGGTGGGACCCCCGGCGAAGCGGCCATGCCACAGTGTCTGTCCGTCGCCTCCGCTCACTGGCCTGCCCGTTTCTTGGCCAGGTTCCGCAGGCGCAGCGCGTTGAGTTTGATGAAGCCCTCGGCATCTGTTTGATCGTAAGCGCCATCGTCTTCTTCGAAGGTGGCGATCTTCTCGTCAAAGAGCGAGTCGTCGGATCTGCGGCCAGCGATGTCGACGTTGCCCTTGTACAGCTTGACTCGTACCTCGCCGTTAACGAACGCCTGACTGTGATCAATAGCCACCTGAAGCATTTCTCGCTCGGGGCTCCACCAGAAGCCGTTGTAGATCAGCTTGGCGTAGCGAGGCATGAGATCGTCTTTTAGATGCGCCACCTCACGGTCGAGCGTGATGGACTCGATAGCGCGATGAGCCCGCAACATGATGGTGCCGCCAGGTGTTTCGTAGGCGCCACGTGACTTCATGCCCACGTAGCGGTTTTCCACGATGTCAAGTCGTCCAATGCCATTTGCTCCCCCGACACGGTTGAGTTCGGTTAAGACCTGAGCTGGTGACATCTCGTTG
>JAUIIS010000194.1 GCA_030431575.1 Acidimicrobiia bacterium
GGGCCTAGATGAGGTTGCGCCCAGGTGGCTGTTTGTAACCGTGCTCACCTTCTACCTTCTGGCCAATCTCTTGCTGGTCATGAGCGACCTCCAAGAGTCCAATCGAGTCAGGCTCAGGATTCTGCACCGAGCCATTGTCAACAACCGCGAGTTGCGGGCCGCCGACCAAGCACTCCGAGACTCGCGCCGTCGACTTCTGGTGGCCGCAGACGAAGAGCGGGGTCGGTTGGAACAGAACCTGCACGACGGGGCACAACAGCGCCTGGTGTCGCTGTCGCTGCGCTTACGTCTCGCTTCTGAGCTGGCCGAAGAGGGTTCTGCCCCAACGCCTGAAGCGCTGCTGGCATTGCAGGCCGAAGCCAACGAAGCCATCGAGGAGCTGCGAGAGCTAGCCCAAGGCGTGTTTCCCGCTCGGCTGCACGAGCTTGGGTTGTCTCGGTCGCTTCGGGCTCTGGCCAGGCGATCACCCGTGGAAGTTCACATTGTGGACGAGGTGCCCGGCCAACTCGATGCCGACGCCGAACTGGCCCTCTACTTCGTGTGCCTCGAGGCCATCCAGAACGCCACCAAACATGGCGACGCCGACACCACTATTGACGTCTTGTTTTCTCGAACCGGCGACCACCTGGTGGTACGCATCACCGACGACGGCCCCGGCTTCGACCCCGACAGCCAATCCAGTTCAAGAGGGCTCATCAACATGGAAGACCGGGTCGGGGCCTTGGGCGGCGAACTCACCGTCACTTCGCTTTTAGGCGAAGGAACAACGGTCGTGGCCACGTTGCCATGGGCCCACCTCGTTCACTCCGATCTCGCTGAGACCGCACCATGAAAAAGGTTGTTATCGCCGACGATGCCCTTCTGCTCCGCCAAGGGGTAATCGCTGTACTTAACACGCTGGACAATGTAGAGGTAGTGGCCGAAGCCGACGACCGCCCCAGCCTCATTGCTGCGGTAGAACAGCATCGGCCTGACCTGGTGATCACCGACGTGCGCATGCCGCCCACGTTGACCAACGAAGGAATCTCAGCGGCACGCGAGATCCGTAGCCGCTGGCCCCAGACCGGCGTGATTGTGCTGAGCCAATATCTCGATGCCGACTACGTGCTCGAGTTGCTTGAAGACGGGACCGAGGGCCTGGGCTACCTGCTGAAGGAGAATGTTGCCGACCGACGCCAGCTCGCTTCGGCAATCGATGCAGTGTGCAATGCCAGCTCCTCTATTGACCCAGCAGCCATAGAGGTGTTTGTTCAGGCGAGATCGCGTCGACCGTCACCCATCGACGACCTCAGCGACCGCGAACGTGACGTGCTGGCCCTCATTGCCGAGGGCCTGCGCAACAGTGCCATTGCCGAACGGCTTTCCCTCAGCGAAAAGTCGGTGGAGAAGCACATCAACTCCATCTTCTCCAAGCTGCATCTCACCGCCGAAGCCGAAAGCAACCGCCGAGTGAGGTCGGTGCTGGTCTGGCTCGCAGAGTCCTAGGCGCAGTCGGCCACCGACGCCCGCGGGCAGTGCCGCGCCCTTGCGGACTACGGTCCAAACCAACGCGCCTGAGGGGAACCATGTCAGACCAACCCGTGCTCTACGAACAAGACGGCCATGTAGTGACCATCACCTACAACCGTCCCGACCGACTCAACGCCATCAATGGCCAAATGCGGGTCGGTCTAAACGAGGCTTGGGACCGGTTCCTCGGCGAGGAATCAGCTTGGGTGGCAATCGTCACCGGCGCTGGCAAAGCGTTCTGTGCCGGTGCAGACCTCAAAGACGGCGCCGGCAGCGTTGGCACGTTCCCCGGAACGTTCTGGGAAAAGCCAACGATCAACAGTTTCGAGAGCGGCCTCGAGCTGTTCAAACCAACCATCGCTGCTATCAACGGCCCGTGCATCGGCTACGGGCTCACTGCCGTCACGTTCTGCGACTTTGTGATCGCCAGCGACAAGGCCACCTTTGCCTACCCCGAGGTGCGCATTGGTACCCCCACCATTGTTGGTTCCATTCGCCTTCCGCAACGCCTCAACTGGGCGGATGCCATGGAGCTGTTGCTCCTTGGCGAAACGGTCGACGCAGCACGCGCCAAGGAGATGGGTCTGGCCTGGAAGGTCGTGCCTCACGAGGACCTCATGGTCGAGGCCCGTGCGTTGGCCGACCGGCTTTGCCAGTCGGCCCCTATCGCCGCCAGAACGACCAAAGAAGTTGCCGTTCGCAGCCGCGGCTTGGGCTGGACCGAAGCAGTGCGCTTTGGGGAAACCATGCGCATCGTGGCCAACAACACCGAAGACGCCAAAGAGGGCCGTGCCGCCCGCGTAGAAAAACGCCCCCCGAACTGGCAAGGGCGTTGAGTCCTGGCCGTTCTACCCGGCCTGCAGCCCGGTGAGCCAGCGCCTCGCTGCTCCCCAAACCCGGTTGGGTTGTGAGGCAAGATCCGGGTCAGCTTGGGCGATACTGGTCCGATGCCCGCCAGCCCTGAATCGATAACGCCAGGGCTAGAGCAAACAGCGCGCGGCTCGGCTGCCCCAGAACACAAGGTGCCGTACCTGCCTGGGCTTGATGGCATGCGGGCGCTGGCCGTGGTCGTCGTCATGATCTATCACGCCGACAGCGACTGGCTGAAAGGCGGGTTCATTGGCGTCGAAGTCTTCTTTGTGATCTCGGGCTATCTCATCACGCTCCTGTTGCTCACCGAACACGAGCGCACCGGCTCTATCTCCATGCGCGACTTCTGGGTGCGGCGGCTGCGGCGGCTGCTGCCGGCGCTCTACACAATGATGCTGCTGCTCATCGCATGGACGGCCCTCTTCGAGCCCGACAGCCTCGGCAAACTTCGCGGCGACGTCATTGCTGGCCTCCTGTATGTATCCAACTGGTACCAGATCTTTATCGGCGCCGGCTACAGCGCCAGCAACGACTTCGCCCCGTTGCGGCACCTGTGGTCGCTAGCGGTCGAAGAGCAGTTCTACTTCATCTGGCCCATCGTCATCGCTGCGGTGTTGAGGAAGGGACCTCTGCGCCGCGTACGGCTGAGCTTCTACCTCTTTGGGGCTGCCCTCGCTGTCGCCGCAGTAGTGGCGTGGGCCTATGACCCAGGCCCCATCAGCTCGGACCCCACAAACACGCCGGATGCCTACTGGGAAATTGGGGACCGGTTTGTCTCCAAAGCCGATGCCCTCTACCTGTCCACCATCTCGCGCTCAACTGGCCTGTTGCTTGGTGCTGCGTTCGCCATGATCTGGCGGCCCACCACCGTTGCCGGCGGGCCATTACGGAGATGGCAGTGGCGGACGCTTGCCGACCTCTTCGCCGCTGGCGGACTCGTCCTGCTGGGCGCCATGTGCTGGTACGTCGGCTTCATCAACACCGACGGCGAAAACCTGGCCGACCCGCTGCTATTCCAAGGCGGGTTCTTTGTGGCTGGGCTGGCGTCGCTCATGGTGATCGCCGCAGTGACACATCGATCGTCGCTGACATCCAAAGCCCTCAGCCTGGCCCCAATCTTGTGGATAGGAACCCGCTCCTACGGGCTCTATCTGTACCACTGGCCCATCTACCAGATTGCCCGCGGTACTACCGGCGCAAAAATGGAGATCGATACGTGGATCTACTGCCTGTTGATCACCGGGGCCATAACCGAACTGTCGTACCGCTACATCGAGACGCCGCTTCGGCGTGGCTGGTTAGGCGAGTTCTGGCGCAGCCAGGCTGGACGAGTGCGTCAGCGCCAAGGGCGCGGCATCGCCTTCCTCGTCGGATTCGGCCTGGTTGGTCTTGTCATTGCCGCGGGCGCCACGCTGGCCACAGCCGAGCTTCGACAAAACGAAGTAGCAGAGCGGCTCGACGAAAGCGCGCTGGCAACCTGCAGCGTGCTGGAAGGCGACTGCGAAGATGACCTTGGGGTCAGCTCGCAACCAGAAGCGACGCCTACCCCACTGCCAACGCCCACCCCAGCGCCAACGCCAACCGTTGCCCCCGCACCCCCAGATGTGGCCACCAACGCCACGCCCGAAGCCACGCCAACACCAACTGCGACCCCAGAACCCACGCCCGTCCCCACATACGCGCCGGCCAAGAAGCGCCTCGCTATAGGCGACTCGGTCATGTTGGGCGCCGCCCAAGAGCTGCGAGACGCAGGCTTTGCAGTCGATGCCGAAGAGGCAAGGTCCTTCGTCCGTGGGATCGACATTGCCGAAGCGCTTGTTGCCAAGGACAAACTCCCCAACGAACTCGTTGTGCATCTCGGCACCAACGGCCCCATCGGCGAGTCACAGATGGAAGAGTTCATGTCGTTGATTTCCCCCGTGCGCAGAATCCTGTTGGTCAAGAACGACGTAGATCGAGACTACGCAGCCGGGAACAACGAACTATTCGAACAAGTCGCCGAGGCGTACCCCAACGTTGCAGTCCTGAAATGGAAGCGGCTCCTTAGAGACTGCCCAGGCGAATGCCTGTACCGCGATGACCTCCACCTCACCCCCGAAGGCGCCGTCTACTACACCGCCGTCATCAACGCGGTTTTGTCTGACCCCAATGCCTTCCCGCCGGTCTCGTGAAGTCTGGTCGCCCGTGGCGCCACAAAGGTGCCGGTGCCTGCCACTAGTCTTGCTGCCACGTGTCAGAGCAACTCATCGACCTTCTCAAGCTCGGTTTGCTCGCCTTTTTGTACCTGTTCTTCATACGGGTCATCTGGGCGGTGTGGACCGAGCTTCGAACGCCGGCCGTTGAACCGCGCCTGGCGGCAGTTGCTACCGACGCCCGCGGGTCCAAACCCAAACGGGCTAAGGCCTCGAAGCGCCAGCCCGCGCCGGTGCAGCTGCTGCGGCTCACAGAACCAGCCGCACAAGCAGGCGTCGAGTATCGCCTCGCGTCCGAAATGACGCTCGGCCGCGCACCCGGCTGCGCCATCGTCATCGACGACACCTACGTGTCCCAGGTGCATGCCCGCATCTTTGCTGACGCCGAGGGCTTCAAACTCGAAGACCTCGGCTCAACAAACGGCACCTATTGCAACGGCGTCCCTGTCGGCGGCGCCCAACCGCTTCGACGCGGCGACCGAATTCAGATTGGCGGCGTCGTCATGGAAGCATCATGAGCGGCGCATCTGACGTCTTCAGCTGGGGCATCAGGTCCGACGTTGGGCGCGTCCGCGAAGTAAACCAAGACGCGGCCGCCGCCTACCCGACCCTGTTCGTGGTGGCTGACGGCATGGGGGGTCACAAAGGCGGCGAGGTTGCGTCGGCAGTGGCCATCGAGGCCATGACAACAGAGGCCGATGGCCCACACACCCTTGAAGGCCTCGTGGGCAAAGTCCAAGACGCCAACGCCTCGGTTATCGACACCGCGTCTGGTAACCCCGACCTCACCGGCATGGGCACAACGGTCTGCGCCGTGGCCTTGCTAGACAAAGACGCAGAAGGCGGGCCGCGCCTAGGCCTTGTCAACGTGGGCGACTCCCGCATCTATCGGTACGTCGACGGCGCCCTCGAACAAATCAGTCAAGACCACTCACTTGTTGGTTCGCTAGTGCGAGAGGGCCACCTCAGCCCCGAAGAAGCCGCAGTGCACCCGCATCGCAACGTGGTCACTCGCGCCCTCGGTATCGCCGACGACGTCGAGATCGACTACTGGGAGACCACTGGACGCCCTGGCGAGCAGTACTTGCTCTGCAGCGATGGCCTTGTCGACGAACTCTCCGACAACCAGATAGCGGCCACGTTCCGAAGGTTGGGCGAACCCCAAGAAGTAGTTGACGACTTGGTGCGCCAAGCCAACGAAGCTGGCGCTCGCGACAACGTGACTGTGCTCGTCGTGCGAGTAGATGTTGGTGAACCCGGCCCCGCTAACGCAGTTGGCGATCCCGAAGTTGCCAGCTCTGGCACCACCACGGTGGTCGCCAACGAGACCAGCGCCGCCGCTGCAGGTGCCTCGGTGTACGCCACCGACGACCCGCCCGCCGACGACGCACTCGCCCCAGAACTACCAGCACCCGACTCCCAGGAGACCGACGCTCCGTTGCGCACGCGTCGCTCGTTGCGCAAGTGGGTGATCGCGTTAGCTGTGGCCGCGGTCCTCGCAGCGGTTCTGTCCCTCGTAGGTGCCTACGCTCGCAGCGGCTACTTCGTTGGGTTCAACGAGGGTCAGGTTGTGGTCTACGAAGGCCGGCCAGGTGGCGTGTTGTGGTTCGACCCCACCATCGAGCAGAACACGCCGCTCATCGAGACCGACCTCAGCGACGCCTTGAAGCTTGAGATCGGCGGCAACCCCACGTTCGATTCGGTAAGCGAAGCCGAAGACTACGTTGCCGAGGTCACCGAACGCGCCGAAGAAGCCCGCTCGCCGGGCGCGTAGTCCCAATGCGCAGCCGACGTCGAAATCTCGAACTTGGTCTTCTCATGCTGGTTGCGGTGTTTACCGTGGCCGCGTACGTCCTGGCCTCGCTCGGTCGGCTGGCAGAGCTGCCCGCCAACATCGTCCCCTTCCTGTTCATGATCCTGGGACTCCTCGCGGTGGCCCACGTTGCTACCCGACGGCTGGCCCCAGACGCAGACCCCATCTTGTTACCTCTCGCAGGACTGCTGAACGGGCTCGGATACGTGTTCATTGCCCGGCTCGACGAAGACCTCGCTGGACTCCAAGCCACATGGACTCTTATTGGGGTAGCGGCGTTCGTGGGCACTTTGGCTGTTGTGCGCCGAATCCGAGTCCTCGAACAATACCGCTACACCCTGATGCTCGTAGGCATCGGCTTGCTGCTCTTGCCGTTGGTCCCGGTCATAGGCCAAGAAATC
>JAUIIS010000195.1 GCA_030431575.1 Acidimicrobiia bacterium
GGAAGCGCTCGACATCCCGGTGGTGCGGCTGAACTTTGCCTATCGAGAGTTGGGGCCGCGCCGCCCGCCGCCGCGTGCGCCTCGCCTCATTGAAGAGCTCAACGGTGTGGTCCATGATGTGGCAGATCAGTTGGGAACCGAACCAAAACGCCTTTTGTTGGGTGGGCGCTCCATGGGTGGACGTATGTGTTCGATGGCGGTCGCCGAGGGGTTGCCCGCTGCGGGCCTTGTTTTGCTGAGTTATCCGTTGCATCCGCCAGCCAAGCCGGAGAAACTCAGGGTGGAGCATTTCAGCGCGATCAAGGTTCCGGCGCTGTTTGTGTCGGGGGATCGCGACCCGTTTGGTAAACCCGACGAATGGCCCGCCCACCTGGCCAACATCAAGGGCAAGGTCGACATGGTGTGGCTTCCTGGCGATGCGCATGACCCCAACAAGAACGACCCTGAGCTGGTCGCT
The DNA here is from genome assembly GCA_030431575.1 of Acidimicrobiia bacterium. Lineage (GTDB taxonomy): Bacteria > Actinomycetota > Acidimicrobiia > Acidimicrobiales > UBA8592 > JAUIIS01. Next base: position 458 of record JAUIIS010000195.1, read on the forward strand.
GCGGTGCGCCGTTGGGTTAGGCGTCGTCGCTGACACGCCAGGGCACGAGGATACTGCTGAAGAATCCATGCACGCCCGAGCATCGGCCACCCGTAACCACTCGCTGCATTCCGTCATCGCCCATTCCGCAACCGGGAGCGGCGGATTCCGAGCTTTGTGACGGGTCACGCGTGGTCGCCGTTCGGGCTAGAGCGATTGTCAGCAGCCGCCTAGGAGGGTGGTCGGGAAGGACGGTGTTTGGGGCTGCGACCAGGTTGTTCATGCACAAGGCGCCGAAATCGCCACTCCCTGGACCGGAATGGCGGTTGAGGCAACACCGTGCGTGAGCAACGTGGGCGTGGAGCGAAGCGCCATGCCTTTCCGACCAGCCTCCTAGGACGAGTTTGGCGCCGGGGGAGAGGGCCCACTGGTGGGGTTGAGTTCTTCGAGCGACCGGTGCGCGGTTTCGGGGAACTGCGTCAGCACGAGTAGCACCACGAGTGCCGGTCCAATGGCCATGATCGAGAACGCCGCGGCGTAGCTATCCAGCTGGTCGACAAGCACGCCCACGGTGAGTAGACCGATGGCGCTCCCGGCAAGACCGATCAGCGAGACGATACCGTTGGCTCGCCCTCGGCGGGCGGTGCCGAACATCTCGGCGCTGTAGACGCCCAGCGCTGGCGCGGCCATGGCCCCAATGATCGAAGCAAACACGCTTGCCACCCACATGCCCCAGCCTGCGACGGCGTAGGTAGCAACGGTGAGGAGGGCGCCGCCTCCTACTGCGAGAGCGGCGATCGGCCGGCGGCCTCGGCGGTCGGCCATCTTGCCAGCAATGGCGACGCCGATTCCGACAGGGGTGTTGGTGGCGAGGACAAAGAGTGAGACTTGGGCTGCGCTAAACCCTCGTTCGTCTCGGAGGAAGTCGTTGCGGAACTGCGATGCGGGGGCAGCGAACAATAAGATGAGGAAGGACACCGCCGCTACCAGGAGCAGACGGCGCTTAATAAGGGCGTTGGGGTCGTCGGAGCCGGAGGCTTGGTATTCCTGGAAGCGGGCGGACTCTTGGAGGTGGCGAGCCATCCAGATGGTGAGCGGCAAGGCTAGGACCGGAACCAGGTAGATCATGCGCCAGGCACGGATGCCGAGGTCCGCTACGGGCAGGACCCACACCACCATGCCGGCGCCCAGTCCTGCGGTGAGGCTGAGGACCGAGGCGGTATACGCGCGTGAGTTCTGCGGTGTGGCTTCGGCGGCCATGATGCCGACGAGTAGCGATATGGCGGTGGCCATGCCTCGGGAGACGGCTTGGGTGCCGCCGAGGCTCCATATGCCGGTCGAGAGTGCCCCGGCCATGGTCATGAGCGAGCCGGTAGCCAACGCAAAGATGAGGAGCCTGCGGCGGCCCTTGCGGTCGGCCAACGTGGTGATCACCAAGGTCAAGAGTGTCCCCAGGCGAACGGCCGCGAATAGGAAGCCTTGGGCCCGGTCTGAGGTACCGAATTCGTCTGAGGCGAACGTGGCGGTTTGGCCAATGATGGACCCGAGGTAGCCGGTCACGATCATGGCGAGGCACAGCAGGCTGATGGCTCGAGCGGTGGTGGCATCGAACCGGTCTGGGGGTGCCCACCAGGCCGAGGTGCCTGGGCTGTGCCGGTCGCGCAGGGCCTTCTTGACGGGGAGTGTCAACAAGATGCGCCACACCGGGGCAGCGACGCGGAAGTCGGTGCGTTGGGTGACCCGCTTGGTGTCGGGCTCTGGGCCGGGGTGTATCTCTACGACTCGCTCGTAGCGGTCGAATGGCCCGTGCTCAAGCGTAAAGGTGTGGTGCTCGGCGGATCCCTCGTCTTGCGTTGCGCGAGGCGACGTGGGTGTTGTTTGGGTCGAGATTGTGCTCTCGGCAACCACAAAGTCGTCCCGGGGGGCCAACAGCGCAGCTACATAGCGGACATGGAGCACCTGCGTGGTGGTGAGGGTGGCCATAGGTGCTCAGGCTCGGTTCTTTGTGCATGACGCCTGCGAGGACACGTTGGGGAGCATACTGAGATGGTGGATCGCATCATTGTGCGCAGGAGCGGCCCCCTTGAGGGGTCAGTAACCATCAACGGCGCAAAAAACAGCGTGTTAAAGCTCATGGCTGCCAGCACCCTCACCGCTGGCACGTACGTGTTGCATAACGTGCCGGCTATCACCGACGTGTCCATCATGAGCGAACTGCTCGAAGCTATGGGCCTCAAGGTCACGTCACCGGCCCCCAACGACCTCCAGATAGTGAACCCTGGCGACTTGACGCCGGTGGCTCCTTACGAACTGGTCGAACAGATGCGGGCATCGATTGTGGTGCTGGGTCCTTTGCTGGCCGCCTATGGCGAGGCCCGTGTCGCTCTGCCCGGTGGCGACGACTTTGGGCCCCGACCTATCGATATGCACCTTCGTGGGTTGGAGCTGTTGGGGGTCACCTTCGATACCGCCCACGGCTATATCCATGCCAGCGCTCCCAACCTTCAAGGGGCCCGGGTCATGCTCGAGTTCCCCAGCGTCGGTGCCACCGAAAACGTGATGATGGCTGCGGTGCGCGCTAAGGGGCAGACGGTCATCGAGAATGCCGCACGAGAACCCGAGATTGCCGACCTGGCCGCGTTCTTGAACCGTATGGGCGCCGAGATTTTGGGTGCCGGGACGTCGACGATCACCATCGATGGGGTCGATGCACTGCACTCGGTGGAGCACACGGTTGTGCCAGACCGCATCGAGGCTGCCACCTACCTGGCGGCTGTTGGCGTTGCTGGCGGTGAGCTGACTTTGGTGGGTGCGCGGCCAGACCACATGGACATGTTGTGCCAGAAGATGGGCGAGATGGGCGTGCGGACCTCCACCGACCCTGAGGGGTTGTGGGCCATGTCGCAGAAGCGTCTTCGGGCCACCGACATTGCCACCTTGCCGTACCCGGGCGTGGCCACTGACTACAAGCCATTTCTGGTGGCAATGCTTTCGGTGGCAGACGGCGTGAGCATCGTGACCGAGAACCTGTTTAGCGGCCGGTTCCGTTACGTTGACGAGCTGATACGGATGGGTGCAGATATTCGAACCGAAGGACACCACGCCGTGATTCGGGGGTTTGAGTCATTGTCGGGCGCACCGGTGAAATGCCACGACATTCGTGCGGGGGCCGCGCTGGTCGTGGCGGCGTTGGGTGCCGAGGGCGAAACCGAAATCTACGACCCATGGCATGTCGACCGCGGCTACGCCAACCTGGTTGAGCAGCTCAAAGCGGTGGGCGCCAACATAGAACGCGTGAGCTAGCAGTTCATTAGCGCATTGCTGGGCGTCCCTCAGTAGCCTGATGGGCCGCTGCTAACGCTTGCATGAGTGCGTGGCGGAGTCGGTTTCGTCTGCAAGGCGCTTTGCTCGCCGGTTGGCCAGCAACAACAAGCCCCATAGGATGAGCAGCGGGCCGACGACGAGCAAGATCTCGTCCCAGCCGCCTTGATGTGCGAAAACCATGCCGAACACAAACATGACGTTACTGCTGTGCTGCCCGAAACTGCTCGGAAGCTGCGACAATCGACGCATGAGTTCTCACGACGCTGTGTCGGCACCCACTAACACGTGCTACCGGCACCCCGAGCGCGAAGCGGGGGTTCGTTGCCAGCGCTGCGACCGTTTCATCTGCCCATCGTGCATGAATACGGCGTCGGTTGGGTTTCATTGCCCCGATTGTGCAAAGGCCGGCAAGCAGAAGGTGTACACCGGACCCGGGCTGTTCTTGTCTCAACCAACGGTGACCTATGCCCTGATAGCCATCAACGTGTTGGTGTTTGCGGTGAGCGTTGCCATGGGAGACGGTTTGGCCTTTGGCAGCGTGGCTCGAGACGGTCTGTTGGCCGAAGGCGGGGCCTTTGCCCCCTTCATTGCCGAGAACGGCGAGTGGTGGCGCATCATCACCTCGGGGTTCATGCACTTCGGCGCGATGCATCTGGCGTTCAACATGTACGCGCTTTACATCCTGGGTCCACAGTTAGAACGCAGCGTTGGGCCGGTCAGGTTCGTACTCATCTACTTCGCGTGTCTGGTGGCCGGTTCATTTGGTGCGCTGCTGGTAACGCCGCTGGGACTCACTGCGGGTGCTTCCGGCGCCATTTTTGGTCTGTTGGGGGTGGCCGTGTTTGCAGCCCGCTCGGTCGGCCTATCCATCTGGGATACCGGCTTGGGCTCGGTGCTGTTGTTGAACTTTGTCATTACCTTTGGCTGGAGTTCAGTGTCGGTCGGTGGGCACTTGGGTGGCTTCTTAGCCGGCCTGCTTTGCGGTTGGCTGGTTTATGACGTTGCTCGCCGTACCCGGTTGCCAAAGTTTGCGCTCGAAGGCGCGTTCGTATTGTTGACGTTGGTTTGCTTCGCTGGCGCCTTGTGGGCTGCCACCACTTGGTCCAACCCGATCTTCTAACCCTCGTCATCCACTACGCGCTTCCTAGCCAGCTCAAGCATGCGCTGGTCGACGTGCATTTCCCGCCATGTGGCTTGTTCAGTTGGAGAGACAGCCTGGTCGAGAAGCTTGGCGATCTCGGAGGTAGAAGCGTCAGTCAGACTCTCGGTGTATTGGCTTCGCTCTTGGCCATCGATGGCCGTGAACGAGTCGCCGACGAGATAAGTCGTGGTGTTCGGCAGCATCAGCCAGTCGGCGTTGCGCCGCACCAGAGCGGTAGCGAAGCGGTCGCCCTGGTCGAGCCATGGCTGATGCAGCGAATGGAGCCGAGATACAACTTCGCGATCGCTGTACTCGACGATGCCAGCGCCGAGCACGATCTCATCGCCTACCCTCACTACCTGCTCGATGCCAGGTGGCTGCCACAGCACCTCGTCGATTCGCACTGTGGCGATGCGTGGTGCAGCACCCTCGGGAGGGCTGTCGGCGGGCAAGCCTTCGAGGTCGGCCTCGGGGACGTCGACGACCGTGTACTCGACGACAGCGTCGGCTACTACGGCAACCTCCTCAAGCGTCTCGACTGGCAAGACCGGTTCGCCGCCGATCGGCTTGTCCAACACCTCTTGTGTCTCGGAGCTGCAACCGGCCACGAAGGCGAGTCCGGCAGCACCCACGATCGTCAACGCGAATCTCGCGATCCGCATGCGGTTACCACTGCCCATTGATCTGCTCCTTGTTGTGGGATCCCAGTACCGGATAGGTGGAGGATGGAATGCCGAGGCACTTCAGAGATTTCCAGGAGTCAGTCGGTTGCGAGCCTGCTCCTATGGGGGCGGCATTCGAGCCGTGCGTGAGGCCGATCGCATGGCCTAGCTCGTGACACGCGTTCCCTTTGCGATATGGGTTGTAAGTCTGACTGTCGTACCAAGGTATGTCGAGGTACACATACTGTTGATCACATCTTGTAGTGCTCACGGCATCGTTGCAGAAAACGCCGCCGATCAAGCCGTAGGTACTGACCATGAAGCTCGCCCCGACCACTACGATGTCGGTCTCGGCGCTTCCTGAATACACAGGGGTAGTGTGCTCGACCATCGTCAGGTCGGTCGCATCGAATTTGTCGTCGATGTTGTTTCGAATGGGATTCTCGATCCGCCAGGTGGCGGACGAGTGGATGTGGTACGTGACTGTGCCGTTGTCTGTTCGGCAGAACTGGAATGTGCCATGGCTGCCGTACCCGGTGCAACTCCAGTTCGTGTTGCCAGTCGGGTAGAGACTGTCGTAGTGGTCCCCGCTAGCTGCCGGAGTGTAAACGGCGCTTGTAGCGGCGATGCAGAGGGCTGCTACTACAAGAGCGCCCCAGCCTCGGGGGGGGATACGAAACTCATATTTGACCTTCAGCAGTAAGTACGGTGGGGTGATAGTAGGAACTTCGTTGTGTTGAGTCAAGCGATATGTCGATACTGAGGGGTCGGAGAGTTGCCCGGCGCGAGCCTGAGCCGTCCGCCTAGACCCGAGATTCGACCGTTGCTTTGAGCCGCTTGAGGTTGCGTTGCCAGATGAGCCTCAAGATGCGGTCGCCCACAGAGTTACGGAGCGGCCCGCCCATCCATTTGGGGAAGTGCAGCTCTTCTTCCCAACGAAACTCGGTGCGGCCCGGGCCCGCGGCGGTGAGGGTAAACAGTCCAACGCCGGTGACGATCCCCGTATGGGCCACCCCCATGGCCTCCTCGTCGGCCCACTGCGTGACCTCCATCTCATCGGTAAGCCGTACAGGGCCCACCTTGGTCACACAAGCAAAGGTCGTACCAACACCCGACGTTTGGTCGCCGTGAAAATTGATTGATTCTGCGTCTGCCA
>JAUIIS010000196.1 GCA_030431575.1 Acidimicrobiia bacterium
TGCGGACGTATTGCAGGGCGGCTGCCTCGACCTCGGTGGTAGTGGCAGTGGGCTCTAAACCGCGAAGCGGAGTGATGTTTCGGCACATGCTGCAGACACTAGTAGTCATCGCAAGTCGTTGTCCGCAGTAAGGAAGCGGACATGGAGAGTCACCTTCTACGGGGACAACTAGCCTCGAAGAACGCTACGCGATCACAACCAATACACGTTGTAGCCACATTGTGCAGCTGGTTCGACACAAGCTCTGGTGTCGCCTCGCACCTCATCCCACCGTCCCCTCCACTTCTTGGCCGGTGAGAGGCGAGAGCGTTTGGGACCGGGCACCCTTGGGCGGACATAGGCTGCTAGGCCATGGAGCTGCCGCTGTTTGATCGGGTCGATGACCTTGTGCATGCGCTGTGCCCGGAGAGCCTTGGGCAACTGCACACCCGGTCGCATCGGCGCGGCGTCAAAGTGTGGTTCGATGCCGACAAGAGCCCCCGCGAACACTACGAGGCACAGGTGCTTGCTCGCCGCCACGTCGACGGTGCCGACGGCGTGGCCCTTGAGATCGGCTTTCATGCCGAGCACCCCAAGCCACAACAGAATCAAGCAGCGATTGACCGGGCGATGGCCAACGAGAAGTCTTGGCGGCCCCAACTGGGCGACGAAGCTCAAGCGGCGGTGTTCTTCGATGCCCCCGACTGGAGGCGCATCTCTGAAGCTTGGTTCGAGCCAGACCTGGACGACCCTGAGCTGGCATTCGAAGTGGCCAGCCGGTTGGTCGACTATCTGTCCGCCCTCCAGCCCCACGTGGGCGATGCGGCCCAAAGAGCCTGACGACCGCCGCCGCAAGGACAGCGCTACGAGTTCACCTCTGGTGGCCGCGCAGCTACTGTGCAGAGATGGACGTCGATGACAAACGCACCGCACAGACAGTTGAACTTCTCCAGGAGATGATCCGGAACGAGTGTGTCAACGACGGCCGGGTCGAATCTGGCGACGAAGTCCGCAACTCCGACATGCTTCAGACGTACCTGGAAGGCGCAGGCCTCGATGTCGAAACCTTCGAGCCAGCGCCCGGACGCAAGTCCATGGTGGCCCGCATCGAAGGCACCGACCCCGACGCCCCAGCGGTATGCCTCATGGGCCACACCGATGTGGTGCCTGTGTCCCCAGAGGGATGGCACGAAGACCCCTTCGGTGGCCAGCTCATCGACGGCGAAGTCTGGGGACGCGGCGCAGTCGACATGCTGTGCCTCACCTCGTCTATGGCGGTGGCCTACAAGCATCTGGCCACGTCAGGCTTCCGCCCCAAAGGCGACCTCATCTACTTTGGCGTGGCAGACGAAGAAGCCGGCGGCACGTGGGGTGCCCGCTGGATCGCCGACAATCATTGGGACGCCATCAAATGCGATTACGTCCTCACCGAATTCGGTGGCTTCCCCACTGAAACCGCCCAAGGTAATGCCATCACCATCAACGTCGCCGAGAAGGGCTTGGGCTGGAGCCGCCTCCATGTGAAAGGCACACCGGGCCACGGCTCGGCCCCTTACCAAAGCGACAACGCACTAGTCCGTGCGGCCGAAGTGGTGCGCCGACTCAGCGAATACCGGCCAGTCCCCCAGGTCCACGACCTTTGGAAAGTTCAAGTCGACTCGCTGCCCTATGACGACGAGACCAAGAACAACCTCCTCGACCCTGCAAAGCTCGACGCCGCGCTAGACGACCTGCCCGACCGTCGCAAAGCACGCAGCTTGCACTCGTGCTGCCACACCACGTTTAGCCCCAACGTCATCCACGGCGGTGTCAAGACCAACGTCATCCCCGACGAGGTCTATGTCGAGGTCGACATCCGCACCTTGCCGGGCGAAACCAAGGCCGATGTGCAAGCACATCTGCGGGCTGCGCTGGGAGATCTCTACGACGCGCTCGAGGTCGAACCAATCCAAGAAGACGAATCATCGGCTTCCCCGGTCAACACCCCTATGTGGGACACGTTGGCAAATGTCATCAAGCAGGCCCACCCCGAATCGCCGCTCCAACCTGGCCTCATTGTTGGGGGCACAGACTCGCGATTCTTCCGCGAGAAAGGTGCCGTGGCCTATGGCGCTGGCCTGTTCTCCCCGAAAGTCACGCTCGAGACGTTCGCCAAACGCTTCCATGGACACGACGAACGGGTGGACGTGGAATCCTTGGGCCTCAGCACCCAGCTGTGGGTCGACATCGCCCACACCTTCTGGGATAGCTAAACCGAGTAAGGCGACCGGCTCCCAGTAGCGTAGGGAAATGGCATCGAAGAACGAGTGGACAGCGGTCGACGTACCCGATCAAAGCGGTAAGCGGATCGTCATTACGGGGGCGAACTCGGGCATTGGGCTCGAAGCAGCCCGAGTGCTGGCAGACCGAGGGGCACACGTTGTCATGGCGTGCCGTAGCAGCGACAAGGCCGAGGCGGCGGCCGAAGAAATCCGGGCCACCGTGCCCGATGCCAGCCTTGAGATTGTGGCGCTCGACCTGGGGTCGCTCGACTCTGTGAAAGAAGCAGCTGCGGTCATAACCAACGACGACCGCCCGCTGGACACACTCATCAACAACGCCGGCATCATGGCCGTTCCCCATGGCACCACCACCGACGGGTTCGAACTCCAACTCGGAACCAATCACCTGGGCCACTTTGCCTTCACGGGCCAGGTGCTCTCGGCGTTACTTGTTGCCGAAACCCCACGCGTGGTCACGGTGTCCAGCAATGCCCACAAGATGGGCAAGATGAACTTCGACGATCTGCAATCCGAGAAGAAGTACAGCCGGTTCGGGGCCTACGCCCAGTCCAAGCTAGCCAACCTGTTGTTCACCATGGAGCTTGCTCGCCGCTTCCGGCGCGCCGGGCTAGACGACGCGATCTCAGTTGGCTGCCACCCAGGCGCCTCGTCCACCAACCTTGCCTCAGGCATGGGCGAAGGCCGCTGGGACCGCTTAACCAGCATGGCCGAGAAGCTCCCGGCCACAATGGTGCAAAGCGCTGCCGATGGCGCCCTACCCACCCTCCGTGCCGCAACCGACCCCGGCGCAGCGAACGGCGACTACTACGGCCCATCGAAGCGATTTGAGATGGTGGGGCCAGCGTCCAAAGTCAAGCCGCGGCGCAGTGCCTTCGATGTACACGACGCACGTGGCCTATGGGAAGCCTCGATTGAGCTCACCGGCGTGGACTTCGCAGAGATCCACCCCGACAACCTCTAGCACCAGCCGTCGCGGCGGCTGGCGCCTCGGGCTACTCGCGTGAGGCTTTGAGCTTCTTGAGCGACCGAGCGCGATCGCCGGCGTTGAGCGCAACCTTGCGCAGGCGCACGTTGCTCGGTGTCACCTCGACACATTCGTCGGCGGCAATGAACTCCAGCGCCTGTTCCAAAGACAGGCGCTTGGGTGGTGTGAGGCGCACGGTGTCGTCGGAGGCTGAAGCACGCACGTTTGTGAGCTTCTTCTCTCGACAGATGTTGACGTCCATGTCCTCGTAGCGTGGGTTTTCGCCCACGATCATGCCTTCGTAGACGTCGGTGCCAGGAGTAACAAACAGCGTGGTGCGTTCTTGGAGGCTCTGGATGGCGTAGCCGGTGGTGGGGCCGCGGCGGTCGGCCACAATGCTGCCGGTGGTGCGGGTACGCAGCTCGCCCATCCAAGGTTCGTAGCCCTCGAACACGTGATGCAATAGGCCAGTGCCACGGGTTTCGGTGAGAAAGTCGGTCCGGAAGCCAATGAGTGCTCGGGCGGCCACGACGTAGTCGAGGCGAACCCAGCCGGTGCCATGGTTGGACATGTTTTCCATGCGCGCCTTGCGTTCGCCCAGCAACTGGGTGACTGCGCCCACGTGTTCTTCGGGAACATCGATGGTGAGGCGTTCGGTGGGCTCGTGGAGCTTGCCCTCGATCTCGCGGGTCACCACCTGCGGCTTACCCACGGTGAGCTCGAAGCCTTCGCGGCGCATCATCTCGACCAAGATTGCAAGCTGAAGCTCGCCTCGGCCTTGCACTTCCCAAGCGTCGGGACGCTCGGTGGGCAGCACCCGGATTGACACGTTGCCTACGAGCTCTTTGTCGAGGCGAGCCTTCACCAAACGGGCGGTCAGCTTGGTGCCATCTTCGCCAGCGAGTGGCGACGAATTCACGCCAATAGTGACCGACAGCGTGGGTTCGTCGACCGCAATGACCGGCATTGGGCGAGGGTCGGCGGGGTCGGCGAGGGTTTCTCCGATGGTGACTTCTTCGATGCCGGAGACCGCGATGATCTCGCCGGCACCAGCTTGTTCTACCTCGACGCGGTCGAGGTTTTCAGTGACATAGAGCGTGCCGATACGGGTGTTGGTGATAGTTCCGTCGGCGCGGCACCACGCAACGGGTTCGCCCTTGTTGATTGTGCCGTGCTGCACCCGACACAACGCGATGCGTCCCACATACGGAGAGGCATCGAGATTCGTTACCCATGCTTGCAATGGATGAGTGGGGTCATACACCGGGGCAGGCACGTGGGACAACAAGATGTCGAACAACGGCCCGAGGTCGGTGCCTGGCTTCGAAAGATCGGTGGTGGCAGTGCCTTTGCGAGCATCGGTGTACACGATGGGAAAGTCGATCTGGTGATCGTGTGCATCGAGGTCGAGGAACAGCTCGTACACCTCGTCTACCACGGCATCGATGCGAGCATCGGGGCGGTCGATCTTGTTGATCACCAAGATGACGGGCAGGTCCAACGCCATGGCCTTGCGCAACACAAAGCGGGTCTGCGGAAGGGGGCCCTCTGAGGCATCGACCAGCAACACAATGGCGTCGACCATGGTGAGGGCGCGTTCGACCTCGCCACCAAAGTCGGCGTGACCAGGCGTGTCCATGATGTTGATCTTGGTTTCGCCAACCCGCACTGCGGTGTTCTTGGCGAGGATGGTGATGCCCTTCTCGCGCTCGAGGTCCATGGAGTCCATGACGCGCTCGTTGACTTCTTCGTGAGCGCCGAAGGCACCCGATTGATGCAGCATGGCGTCGACCAGCGTGGTTTTTCCGTGGTCTACGTGGGCCACAATGGCCACGTTACGCAAGTCTTGTCTTGCGACTTGAGCCGATGAATTCACTGCTTCACGTCCGTTCAATGTGCGAAATACACAACCAGCAGACGCTATCGCCGCCGCAACTACTAACGGCCGATTGGCGCAAGGTTAGGTGTCACGCGGTGGGGCGATCTTTGGGAAACCGCGGTGAACGGTGAGCAGGTGGCGCACGTGCCCGATCTCGTTGATGCTGCGCACAGTGCGGCGCTCCGACGACGATGACGCCTGGATCCTCGTGATGCTGGTGTAGTCGGTTTGCATGCGGAACGGCGTGTCGAGGTTCCACAGCGCCTGCAGGTAGACCGCGGTGACCATGCCATGGCAAAAGACCGCGACACGCTTCCCTTTGTTGGTGTTGATGACGCTGTCGAAGCCGCCCACAACGGTGTCGCGGAAGCCCTCGAAGTCGCCCTCAAACAACGACATCGGGTCCTTCATCATCTTTTGGACAAAGGGGTCTTCCAGCGTCATTTCTTCGGCGGGGACGTATTCGTTGCGGTGCTGGTCGACCTCGCGGAGGTCGTCGCGAAGCTCGATTTCGGACCCGATCATCTCGGCCAATGGAAGCGCTGTTTGATGGGCCCGCACCATGGTGGAGGCCACAACATGGTCGATATGTTCGCCTACCAGGTATTCGGCGACGGCTTCGGCCTGGGCCCGCCCAAGGTCAGAAAGCTCAGGGTCTGCGGGGCCTTCGTGATCGGCGTTTAGCTGCCGGTTGGGGAGGCCGTGTCGAATAATGAGGAGGTCCATGTCGGTGAACAACGTAATCCGGCGACTCAAGAAATCCACAGGCGAGTGGCCACTGATCAACAATGCGAGCCAGCTAGTCTGACCGATTCATGCTCGAAGGCCCTCCCACAAGCACCGCCCCGTTCGCCGCCCCGCTTTGTCGAACCCTGACCCTCGGGTTTGCCAGCCACCCTGCGAGGGACATGTAAGAGATGAGCCGGAGCGTTTCACTTCGGTCCTGGCAAGCGGAGGCACTTAGGAAGTTCTCCGACGCCCGCCCGACCAACTTCATGGCTGTGGCCTGTCCCGGCGCAGGGAAGACAACGTTTGCGCTAGCGGCGGTGCGCCAACGCCTTGCCGGCGAGAACTTGCCGGTGGTGGTGGTTGTCCCCACCCAGCACCTCAAGAAGCAGTGGGCTGAGGCCGCTCACCGCTTTGGCTTGCACCTCGACCCAAACTGGTCGGCCACCGGTGGTGGCATCCCTTCCGACATGCACGGCATCGTTGTCACCTACAGCCAGGCCTCTTCATCGGCTGGCGCATTGCGTCGACTCTCCAAGGGAGGCATCGCGGTTCTCGACGAGATCCATCACGCCGCCAGCGAACGCTCATGGGGAGACGGTGTAGAGCTTGCCTTCGGTGAAAGCTGGTGCCGCCTGTTGTTGTCGGGCACCCCGTTCCGGACCGACGACTCACCCATCCCCTTTGTCGAATACAGCTTCGGCGACTACGGCGACGCCATGGCTGACTACGAGTACGGCTACGGCGAAGCGCTAGAGGATGGTGGCGTTGTCCGCCCCGTCTTCTTCCCCCGTTTCGACGGTCATATGGAATGGCTGAACAGCGAGGGCGATGAGATGTCGGGGACCTTCGACGACGAAC
>JAUIIS010000197.1 GCA_030431575.1 Acidimicrobiia bacterium
TGGGTCACGGTCACCAACTACAACGACCTTGTCGACTCGGGAGATGCCTTAAGCGGAGTTCTGCGAGACGATGGCCGCTTCCAAGTCGTTGGCCCGGGATCCGGTGTCGAGGAACGGCCTTCGGGTGTCGAACTCACCGCGGCCGACGCCGACCTTCTCGAACGTCTATCGGTCGGGTTCTTCGACGGACCAGCAGTCGACAACAGCGCCGCATGGCTTCACCCCGATGGCCTCACGCTGTGGCTGGGCCAAGTCCTGGCACGATCGCTGACAGCGGGCGAGATCGGCACCTACACAAATTGGACCATCGACCCCGGCACCGAAGGGTTCGAAGGCTTCGCTGGTCCGTTCAACCTTTATGACCTGCTCGAACGGGGCGATCCCGTCGAGTTCCTGGCCGGACCCCACGACCATTGCGCAGCCCAACCCCGGATGCTGCCAACCGAACTGCAAGGGCTACGCCAGCTCTCCATCCAACCGACCGGTATTGACAGCTGTATCCAGTGGTACTCCATCGACGTCTTTGTCGACGAAGACGGGCTAGCGAAGGCCATCATGCTCGACCTCTTCGGCCCCTAGTCTGACAGGGTGCCATTGCCCCACGCAGTCGCCCGCCTCAATCGTCGCTACACCAACCGCTTTCTCGAACCCATTGCAGCGCGATCCCCGCGGTTCGCGCGGGTTCACCACGTTGGCCGACACAGCGGGCAGACCTACACCACACCGTTGTGGGCGTTCGCATCCGACAAGGGGCCCGTCGTGGTGTTGACCTATGGCCCCGACGTCGACTGGCTCCGCAACATCCAAGCAGGCCCAGCACACATCGAAGGCTGGGTCAGCGGCGACATCACCGGAGTGGGCGTTGCCCGCCGCGACAGCTTTGTGTCAGTGCTGCCTTGGTATGCGCGATGGTTCACTGCGCTGGCCCGTATCAACCAGGTGGCTGTACTCATGATTTGACCCTCGCCGAACGTGGCCTGTTGCGCTCGTGTTGCGCTGCCCTGGTGTAGTTAGCACGACGTTCAGAGAGGGAGATAATGATGCGGGTACAAGTTGCGGGCTCGAACACCGGTAACCATGGCAAAGGGCGGCGGACCCGATGGGTAGCGATGCTGGCGGCAGCCTTGATGGTTGCCGCCAGCCTTGTTGCGACCGGGTCGCCAGCGGCAGCGCAGGCCGACCCCTGTCGGGGACAGATATCGGGCGACTGCGTCAAAGCGAAGGCGCTCTATCGCATCGGAATCGTGTGGACCGGACAGCCGTCCACGCTTTGCAACTGGACGGTAACCGTGAACTGGGGCGACGGCTCGACCGAACAAGTCGACTTCACCAGCACCGGCGACGGAAACGACTCTCTGACACATCGCTACCGGCGCAAAGGCGTCTACCGGGTAAGCGTGAGCGGCGTCGGCCGTCCAGGCAATGCCCAAACGAATTCCTGCACCTTCAATGCGTTCTCCCGCACCGTTGGTGTTGTAGGTCGCAAAGCACAGCTCTGCTCCAACCGACTCGCCACCATTGTTGGCACAAACGGCAACAACCGCATCAATGGCACAAGCGGAAATGACGTCATCGTTGGCAAAAAGGGCAAGGACATCATCGACGGCAAAGGTGGCAATGACATCATCTGCGGTAACGGTGGCAAAGACACGCTCATTGGAGGCAGCGGCACCGACATACTGATCGGCGGGTCTGGGAACGACACGCTGCGCGGCGGGGCAGGCGTCGACGGTCTCTTTGGCGGGCCAGGCAAGGACCGGCTCTTCGGCGGCGCCAGCACCGATTTCCTCACTGGCGAAGGTGGCCGAGACCTCCTCAACGGCGGACCAGGAGACGACTCGCTGCGCGGCGGCCCAGGCAATGACCGATTGCGAGGCAAGGGCGGCAATGACAACATGAACGGCGGCCCCGGCACCGACAGCTGCAAAGGCGGCGGTGGCAACAACACCAAGACAGCCTGCGAGTAATGCATGCCCATCGAACTGCGACGAGGCGACGTGGTGATGATGCGGCCGCCGGCGCGCCCCAGACAACCGCCAGGGTCGTCGGACCCCATCATGTGTCTCAACGAGCTGGTGGCAGCCCTGACCGGGACCCCCTACACACACTGCGCGATCGTCACAGGCGCTGACGAAAACGGCGTTGCACAACTAGCCCACTCCACGCTTGAAGGAATCTCGATTGTGCCCATCACCCTGTTCGGCGGGGCACCAGTGGTGGTTCGGCGAGGGCCCGAAGGTCACGAAGACGAATTCGCTCAATCCGCAGCGGACATGGCGACCGAACTCGGAGACGGCGAGCCTCAAGCGGGCGACTGGTTCGTTGGGTACGCACCCGAGCGCATGTTGTTGTCTTCGCTACTACTCGCAGGTCGCTACTCCGAGGAACTGGCCGACGAGTACCGCCAACTTGCGCTAGGGCTGGCAACCATGACTCACGAATACCTTGAGGGTCTGCTCGAAGAAGACGATGGCCTCTCGCGCTACATGTGCGCTGAGTTTGCGGCCAGCGTCGACCCCGTTGGTGCGGCGCTCGGCGCATCCGGGCCCCTTGACCAGGAAGCGCTAGACGCCGCACACGCCGCAATCGGCATCGACCAACCAACGCTCCAAGAGAACTACGTGATCGATTGCTTGGGTGTGCTGCAACAGCAGTTCATGCGTCTCGCCCAAAAGGTGTTGGAGCTAGGCAACCTCCCCGCAGGTGCCGCTGAATTCTTCGCCCGCACAGCCACACCAGGTGGAGCCGCAGAACTGGCCGCCACCGTGGCCGCAGCGGCGGACGACCCCGACGCAGCCCAGGAGATACTGCAGACCTTGCACAACGACTTCGCCGACGCAGTCCAGCGCGAGAAGCTGGTCAGCCGACGGCACCAACTGGGCCTCTTCGACCCCGAAGACGACCCTGGCCAGCCACGCCCGGAGCTCTTCGTCAACGTGGCTGACCTCCTCGCCACTACGGCGCTAGGCGCCATGGAGATCGGTTCCGCTAGAGACTGTGTCTTTGTGGAAGGGCCATAGAAACAAGCTGGCGAAGTGTGTCGATCCGCTCCATCTCGCTCGATTCCACCGACGGCCCAAGCATGGCCCGATCAGCCAGGGTCCACACCAACCAAGGCTTCGCCCCGGCCGACTCGCACTGATCCTCCGCAACGATGTAGAGACGGCGTGCTTCTGCGGCATCGCCGAGGCTGGCAGCCAAGCCAGCCCGGATCCGGTCCATCGGCCCAAGCGTCGAGCCGCCAGCTCCCAACTGCGGCCACAAGCCGGCATAGGGGGCACATAGCGTGGCCAACGTCTGCGCTGTCTGTTCGTCGACGCCCACAGCCAAAGCAGCTTCGGCAGTCCACGCCAACCCGAACGGCCACATGAGCTCGCGTTCCTTGCGGGCCAAGAGCTGGGTTGTCTCCACACAACACTGTCGGGCCGCGTCTGTCTGTCCGGCAGCCGCGAGCGCCGACGCGTGCGCCCCAGCAAACAACACCATGGTGGGGTAGCTCTCAAAGAGCGGCGTGATGGTGGACAGCTCGTCAGCCAAGGTGCCCCGCAACATAGCGGTCACCCACCGATGGATCGAGGCCGAAGCGTTGGCCTCAGCGATGCCCGCTCGTCGGGCCTCCACCCTTGTTGCAGCGCTGATCGCAAGCCCTTGCTCGAAGTCGCCGCGCAGCTGGGCGACCTCGGAGCGCAGGATTCCGTGCCACCACCGCGGTCGCGCCTTGGGCACCATCGACATCGCCGCTCCAAGTTCGGCAATATCAGCCTCGGCCAGATCTATCTGCCCAAGGGTCAGGTGAAGCGTGGCCCGGCGCGTCGCAGCGTTCACACGAAGCGCGGGGTCGTGCTGACTGAGTGCGTGAAGCCGCTCAATCCACTGCGCATAGGTGGGCGTCAACGGTTCGCTAGCCAACAAGTCCAGTCGCGCCTGGACGATCATGCGATCCAGATCTGGGTTCCCAAGCTCGACGGCTACTTCCTCTGCCTCGTCCACCAGCGCCAGCAGCGGTGCGGAGTTGGTGGCACCCGGGTTTCGTGTGGCCAGCTGCGTCAACAACTCGACGCGCAGCTCGGGAGCTTGCGGTACTGCCAGGGCTTGGCGAAGCCAGTCCAGCGTCTCTGTCTCGCCACCAAACACCTGGCCGTGGGATGCTGCGGTCAACG
The DNA here is from genome assembly GCA_030431575.1 of Acidimicrobiia bacterium. GTDB lineage: Bacteria > Actinomycetota > Acidimicrobiia > Acidimicrobiales > UBA8592 > JAUIIS01. Next base: position 4,161 of record JAUIIS010000197.1, read on the forward strand.
CCGCTTCGGCCAACTTGGCCCACAGGCCGTTTCGCCGGGCCAACTCCGTCACCTCAGCCAGGACCCGAATCGCATCGCTATGGCGATCGGCGCGTTCCAACGCATCGGCAAGCTTGAGGAGAAGATCACACTCCGCAGCGTCGTCGCGCAGACCTCGCCCCAACGAAACTGCGGCTTCGAAAGCGCCGACCGCCTCGTCGAAAGCCTGGGCTGCGCTCAATGCCACACCGGCATCCTCCGAAGCCACCGAGGCAAGTTCGCGCGGCACCAACGGCACGGCCGCACGAAGGTGATGCGCCACCTGTGCCAGAGGCGGATGCTTCCAAGCCGACAACGCCTCTGCCGCCCGACGGTGCCGTTCGCGTCGTTGGTCTGATGTTCCGCCCTCGTATGCGGCGACGCGCCAGAGGTCGTGGCTGAAGCGCATGGTGGCGTTGGACTCGCCGCTGACCAGGATCGATAGCTGTAGCGGTCGCCGCAGCTTGTTTAAGACTTGCTCAAGGTCTTGATCGACTGTCCGGGCCAACGTTTCCACGTCGAATTCTGTCCCTAGAGTCGCAGCCTGAGCGAGCAGGTCAACGGCGTCGTTGTCCACGCTCCGCAGCGTTCGCTGGAGCGCAGAGGCCGCGTCACTTGGTCTCACCTGGGCAAACAGCGATGCCTCCGCGAGGGAACGTAACAGAAACGGGCTTCCGCCAGCCGCAGCCACAATCGCGTCGCGATCGTCGCCTGAGATCGGCGACTGCTGCTCCTCACAGAACGCATGGACAAAGTGGGACGCATCGTGCTCGGCCAGCGCAGTGAGATCGAGAAGCGTGGCGTTGTTGCGGCTGACGAGTTCGTCGCGAACGCGTCCCCAACGGCCTGGTGCATCCCCGGTAGGGCGGGCGGCCAAGACGAGCGCGACGTTGGGGACCCGGTGTTTGGCGAGCGCAATGAGAAGCCGCAACGTGGCCGAATCGGCAGCGTGCACGTCGTCGATGGCCACCACCAAGGGCGCGTCCGCTGCTTGTTGTGCCAGCGCTTTGGCGACCTCCGTTGCTTGCACCGACGTCTCGGCGTGAGGAGCCGCAGTCACGTTCAAAGCCGACAGCACAGGAGCCAGCGCAGGCATAGTCTCTTCCAGGTCAGGTTCCGCCCAGCCATGCAACACCGAGACTCCGTTGTCACAACACCAGTCTGCGAACTCGGCTAACAATCTGGTCTTCCCCATGCCGGCGTGCCCCGACACCACAGCGACCATCCCAGGCCTCGCCGAGGACAAGCCCTCAACCGCGCTTCGTAGCTCGCCCAACTCTGCGCCTCGCCCGGCAAACCAGGGTGTGAGATACACCTTCAGGCTGGCCGGAACGCCACTGCCCAGCCGCGGGGAAGGCGCAAGGGTGACGTCATCATGCAAAAGGACCGCAGTCTCGATCTGACGCAACGCAGGCGAAGGCTCAAGGCCAAGGTCTTCGCCAAGACGCCGACGCATCTGCCCAAAGACCGTGAGCGCCTGCTGCGCTTGGCCTTGCCGGTACAGCGCCTTCATCAACACCCCAGCAAGCGCCTCGTCATAGGGATCACCAACAAGCGCAGCTCTGGCCGCCCCCTCAGCCCGTTCTGGCTGGCCCCCGTCCAGCCAGGCTTGGGCCAGAACCCGATGCGCTCGGCCGATCAACACACGCAGCTTCTCGCGGTGCTCGCTAAGGCTTGCCAAGTCCAGGTCGCCGAAAGGCTCGCCTCGCACTGCGCTCAACGCATCGGCGATATCTTGAGGGCCCGAGACTCCAGAACGAGCGTCGACAGCGGAAGCGAGCTTCAGCGCATCTACGCCGACCGCAGGGCCGAGCTTGTAGGTCCCATCGTGGCTGTCGATGATGTTTGGGCCGAACTGTTTCCTCAACCGGGCCACGGTGTTACGCAAGGCTGCGCGAGCACTCTTGGGTGGATTGCCGTCCCAAACCTGATCGACGACGGCAGCAGTAGAAATGGCGCGGCCGTTCAGCCCGAGTACGGCAAGTACTGCCTTTGGAACCGTTCCTGCCAGGCCTGCCGCCTGGCCATCGACCGCGACTTCGACGTCGCCTAACAGCAACAGCTCAACCGTCTTGTTGTCCAACGCACGCGCCCCCGCCGCCGTCATCTAGCTAGGTCCGACCACATCCAACAGAATGGCATGCAGTTAGACGTCGGGCGAACGAGCGGCCAAGAGCGCCCTTGGTGTCTACCTGCAATGCGCCTTCGCCTATGGTCTGGCGCATGAAACTCTCGATGACGCTCAACTACAACGGCGACCCGGCACAGACCGCCCAAACTGCACGCGACTACGAGTCCGCAGGCGTAGACATGGTATGGGTGGCCGAGCTCTACAGCTTCGACGCCGTCAGCCTCATGGGCTACCTGGCCGCAGTAACCGAACGCATGGAGATCTGCTCGGGCATCTTGCCGATCTACAGCCGCACCCCAACGCTCATTGGCATGTCGGCCGCTGGCATCGACGCACTCTCGAGTGGCCGATGCGTGCTGG
>JAUIIS010000198.1 GCA_030431575.1 Acidimicrobiia bacterium
TTCTCCCTGCGGCACTGCGAGGTCTACGCCATCGACGGCATGGAGGTCACCGAAGCTGCGCCGGAGTCCTTCGGCTTCTATGGGATTGGTCATCGACCAACCAGCCAATCAGGAATCAAGCGCCCTAGCCAATTCGGTGAAGGGCCACGCCTGCGGCAGACGCACCGCTTCAGGTGCGGGAGGTAGCACCGCGTACGCCTCTTCGCCGGGGCGCACAAGCCCGTGGTCTTGACGAGCAATCCGCTCGATCTCGGCCTCGGTACTTAGCGTCACCTTGCGGGCTTCGAGGGCTTGGTTGGCTTCCTCGATGGCAACCAGCCTCGTCTCAAGCTCGGTGATCTGGGCCAACTGGTCGAGCCAAGTTCTGGTGGGGAAGACCGAGTACACCAGAACCGCCAGCAGCGCCATGACCAACAGCGCAGGTAGGAGCACCTTGGCCGCTACGGCGCGCCACAGATGGCTGTCCTTCGATGGTTCATCGCCGTGCTCGGCGCTGCTGTGGCGGAGCCGGCTGGGAGCGTGTGCGGTGGTTACGGTCATGTTGGGAACGGTTTTGGCTCTGAGCGTTAGCTGCGTTTGAGGGCTGCTGCACCCCAGAACGCAGCCGACTGGCCGAGATCTTCTTCGATACGGAGTAGCTGGTTGTACTTGGCGACGCGGTCGCTTCTTGCGGGGGCACCGGTTTTGATCTGGCCGCAATTGGTGGCCACGGCGAGGTCGGCAATGGTGGTGTCTTCGGTTTCGCCGGAACGATGCGACATGACAGAGGTGTAGCCGTTACGAGTGGCCAGCTCGACTGCGTCGAGCGTGGCGGTGAGCGAACCGATCTGGTTGACCTTGATCAAGATCGAGTTGGCCACACCTTCGTCGATGCCACGCTGGAGACGCGCTGAGTTGGTCACAAAGAGGTCATCGCCAACGAGCTGCACCCGGTCGCCGATGGCTTCAGTGAGCGCAGACCAGCCTTCCCAGTCTTCTTCGTCCATCCCATCTTCGATGCTGACTATGGGGTACTTGTCGGCAAGCTCGGCGAGGTACCCGGCGAAGTCTTGCGGGTCGAGGCTGCGGCCTTCGCCTGAGAGATTGTAGGTGCCGTTCTCGAAGAACTCGGTGCTGGCGGTGTCGAGCGCAAGGGCGATGTCGGTTCCAGGGGTGAACCCGGCCTTCTCGATGGCACTGACCAGAAGCTGCACGGCTTCTTCGTTCGAGCCGAGGTTAGGGGCAAAGCCGCCTTCGTCGCCGATTGCGGTGCTGAGGCCTTTGTCGTGAAGCACGCCTTTGAGTACGTGGTAGCACTGGGTACCCCATCGCAGCGCTTCGCTGAACGATGCGGCCCCAACGGGCATGAACATGAACTCTTGGAGGTCGACGTTGTTGTCTGCGTGTTCGCCGCCGTTGAGCACATTCATCATGGGCACGGGCAGAACGTGTGCGTTGGTGCCACCTATGTAGCGGTAGAGGGGTTGTCCAACTTCGGCTGCGCCAGCCTTGGCAACCGCAAGCGATACGCCGAGGACGGCGTTGGCGCCCATGTTGGCCAGGTTGTCGGTGCCGTCGAGAAGCGTCATGGCGCCGTCGATAGCTCGTTGGTCGAGCGCATTGGAGCCAGTGAGCAGTTCCTTAATGGGGCCGTTCACGTTGGCGACGGCGTTGGCCACGCCTTTGCCCATGAAGCGGTCGCCGCCGTCTCGGAGTTCAACCGCTTCAAACTGTCCAGTGGACGCGCCAGAAGGCACGGCGGCACGACCCAAAGAACCAGAGACCAAGGTGACCTCGACCTCAACGGTGGGGTTGCCTCGGGAGTCCAAGATTTCTCGACCATGTATCTGGTCGATGGTGCTCATCAAATCTCCGGCTGAGATCGACATCATCGCTGGCAATGCTCCTTGAGCTAGGGGTGTCCCGGCAAGTGCAACGTTGGGCGATGTGTGTCGTTCGAATTCGCGCGGTCCGCGCGAACCTGGTGATGACCTGCACTAACGCCCGATGTTGCTGAAGTTGTTGGTGTGCAATTTCGGATCAACGGTAGTCGCGGAAGACCTGTTCAGGGGGTCTTTGGTCAAAGATGGGACCTGACCTGCGTTGTTAAGCCCCCCACACTCCAAATGACATCCATGTCACTCTCGGTGATGCCACTTGGGTGGCTTAGGACCTGCCCGAATAGGCCGTGGTTACCCCACAGGTCCATGCGCCCATTTCCTGCCCCTGGCCCTGCGGGCCGGGCCGCTCGGGCCCTTAGGCCTCGAATGCCCGAATCTGCTCGCTGACCGCGGCCACCGCCGCTCGCAGCGACATCTCGGGGTCAACGCCACCACGCCGAGCGGCCGCGCTAACAGCCAACAAAGCCTCGCCCACCGTTTCCTCGGTTGGCTCCGTAACGAAGCGATCGAGCGCTCGCGCCAACCCATCGACGAGCTGATCGCTCAATGGTGAATCGATGGCATCGGCTTTCTTGACCGTCTTCTCCGCCAGAGACAACGCCGGCAGCGAGCGGGCAATGCCGTCGAGCACTGAAGCCCGACCCTTCTCGACAACCTTGCGCTGCTCCCAATGCACCAAGAGCTCTTCGGTGCCGCTTACTTCGGCATCGCCAAAGACATGCGGGTGGCGTACGTACAGCTTGTCGTGAATGCCCTTGGCGATGTCAGCCAACTGAAACCAGCCCTCTTCAGCGCCGATGATTGCGTGGATGAACACCTGGAACAACAAGTCCCCAAGTTCCTCCTCGAGGTCCTCGGCTCCCTCGCCGGTTTCGGGATCGAATCCGTCGATGGCGTCGACAACCTCGTACGCCTCTTCCACTAGGTGACGGCGCAACGACAAGTGCGTCTGTTCACGATCCCAGGGGCACTCTTCGCGCAGCCGTTGCACCAGGGCGTAGAACTCCATGAGTTCCCCCGCCACCGGAGCTTCGAGCTGCGGGATATAGATCGACGTCAGATGGTCGGCCACGACATCACGATCGAGATCTGCCCAAGAGACCTCGAACACCGCCTCGTCAGGAAGCCCAAGCCGTTGCAGGACCACGACCGTGGTCTCGCCAGGTTCATCAACGGCCAACTTGATATCGGACAGCACACGCTGGTTGTGGCAATGGGCCACCAACAGCGGCCCGCTCTCCCCCGCTGCTTCAACGGAGAAACGGTGCCCGTCGATCATGCGCACACCGGCATCCACAGGGTCGATGCCGAGCTTGGCCCACGCCACATCCAGAAACGACATGGCCGCAACCAGCTCTACCTCAAAGCGGTCGTCGGCACGCAAGTACTCGACGCTGCGCTCAAGGACAAGCGGCGAACCGGGCACGGCATACACCACATAGCTATGCGCCAACGCCAACTCGTGAACGCGCTCGACAATGGCCCGGTACACCTCGTCGAACACATCGGCGCTCTCGTACAGGTCGTCGCACGACACCGCGTCGCCCACCGCGTCTGCGGCAGGATGCTTGGTCGTCCGCAACACCCGACACGGAGCGGCATCGAGAACTCGTTGTGTTTGGGGGGTCAGCAGGCTCTGATCAGCGGGGCCAAGACCCACAACCACAACCCGAGGCTTAGCCACTACTGCCCAACAAGAGTATTGGGCACAACCTGGCCCTCAGCCCACACGCCATACTGCGGATCGATCTCAATCTCGGCTTCGGACAGTGCCTCATCGGCTGCTGCTCTGTCGACCACCGACAGACCTGCAAGCAGTTCGGCCTGCAAACCATCGAACGTGGGTAGACCTGTGGATACCTCGGGCTGTGGCATGAACTCGGCCAAATCTTCCTCGGTGAGCGTGATCCCCTCTTGGTCGAGTAGCTGGTCCAGCAACTCGCCTTGCACCACGAAGGTGAGCACCTGAGAAGCAACCGCCGCACTCATGGTGCCGTTGGGCAGCTGGAACTCGGCCAACGTTGGGTCGTCGAGGGCATTCAGTTCGTTTTGGACCTGACTCAGCGTGTCATCTACCTCGCTGTGAGACAGCGTGGTGTCGTTCACCTTGATGGCATCGCTTGTGACGTCGGCACATGCCGTTCCCCCAAGAAGAACCGCGGCGAAAACGAGAATCGAACGAAATCTAATCACGGGACACGATGGTACTGGGCCGACCAGCCACTCTGGCGAGTTACCAGCCATCTGCGCCACCAGCCATCGAAACTCGCCGCGATCAACCCCCTTGCCAGACCGCCACGTAGCCGGGGTCGGGTGTGGTGCATTTCATTTCGCACACAACACGCAACCAACCCCGACGTCCGAAATGAAATGCACCACACCCGACCCCAGTCGAAGGCCACCTACGCGGACTGTGCCTCATCTTCGACGGGGAAGAGGTCTTGCAAAGCGCCGACCAAATAGTTAGCCACGTCGTTCTTGGACTTCATGGCCAGATGCAGCTGGCTGATCTCTTCCTTGTACAACGAGCCCTTGTATAGCCGGTCGAGGCGCACCGACTTCGACAGGCGCATCTTGACCGGCGAGATCTTGGCCATCCAGTTCGGGCCGCCAAAGCCAGGGCCCTTGCTGACCGTGAGGTCAGTGATGCCTATGCGGTAACACTCGGCCCGAAGCAGGGCGATAGCCAACAGGTTCTCAGCAGGTTCGGGGATGACGCCAAAGCGGTCAACCCACTCGTTGCGAATGTCCTCGACACCGGCTTGCGACGTGACCGCAGCCAGCCGTCGGTACGCCTCCAGACGCAGCTCTTCTTTGGGCACATAGTCGGCGGGCAGATGCGCAGCCAGCGGAACCTCGACGTTGATTTCAACCACTTCTTCGGGAAGTTCGCCTTTGAGCTCGGCCACTGCTTCGGTGACCAGTTGGCAGTAGAGGTCATAGCCAACCGCTGCGATGTGGCCAGACTGGCCAGTGCCCAATAGGTTGCCGGCGCCCCGAATTTCCAGGTCGCGCATGGCGATCTTGAAGCCCGAACCCAACTCGGTGGCTTCACCAATGGTCTTCAAGCGCTCGTAAGCCTCTTCGCTCAAGGTGCGGTCCTGAGGCGTGAACAGGTAGGCGTAGGCACGAGATCCAGCTCGGCCAACCCGGCCGCGAAGCTGGTGCAGCTGACCCAAACCCAACAGCTCGGCCCGGTCGACCACCAGCGTGTTTACCGTTGGCATGTCGATGCCCGACTCGATGATGGTGGTGCACACCAAAACGTCGAACTCGCCCTCCCAGAAGTCCAGGACCACTTGTTCGAGGGTGCCTTCGTCCATTTGCCCATGCGCCACCGCAATGCGGGCCTCGGGCACAAGATCTCTTAGGCCCGCCGCAACCTGCTCGATGTCGGCGACCCGGTTGTGCACAAAAAACAGCTGCCCTTCGCGCAACAGCTCTCGCCGAATCGCCTCGCCAACCGCCCGCTCGTCGTATTCGCCCACATAGGTCAAGATCGGCTGACGGTCGGCCGGCGGGGTGTTCAAGATGCTGAGATCGCGAATACCGGTGAGGCTCATCTCCAGCGTGCGCGGGATCGGCGTGGCGCTAAGCGTCAACACATCGACCTCGGCCCGCATGGTCTTGATGGCTTCCTTGTGGCTTACGCCAAAGCGTTGCTCCTCGTCGACCACCAACAACCCAAGGTCCTTGAATTCCACATCGGACGACAACAGCCTGTGGGTACCAATAACCAGATCAACTTCGCCAGAGGCAACGTCTTCCAGCACCTTCTTGGATTGGGCAGTGGTCAAGAAGCGGCTGAGGACCTCGACCCGCATGGGGTACGGGGCAAAGCGGTCGCTGAAGGTCTGGAAGTGCTGCTGGGCCAACAAGGTGGTGGGCACCAGCACCGCAACCTGCTTGCCGTCCTGGATGGCTTTGAAGACTGCACGTAACGCAACCTCGGTTTTGCCAAAGCCAACATCGCCACACACCAGGCGGTCCATGGGCGTCTCGCCCTCCATGTCGGCCTTGATGGCCTCGATCGCCTCAAGCTGATCAGGCGTTTCCTGATAGGGGAACGCAGCCTCCACCTCGGTTTGCCACGGCGTGTCCTGGGCGTAGGCATGACCCTTGGTAGTCACCCGCTTCTGATATAGCACCACCAGCTCTTGTGCGATCTCTTGAACCGCCGAACGCACCTTGGCCTTTGCCTTTTGCCAATCGCCGCCGCCCATTCGGCTGAGGCTGGGGGTGTCGCCGCCGGTGTAGTGACGAACGGTGTCGATCTGGTCGGTGGGCACGTACAGCTTGTCGCCGCCGCGGTACTCAAGCAGCAAATAGTCGCGGTCGGTGCCTCCAATGGCACGCGTGACCATGCCGCTGTAGCGAGCCACGCCGTGCTGTTGATGCACCACGTATTCGCCGGTTTTGAGGTCGTCGAAGAACGACTGCGCGTCGCGACGACGGGCACGCGTCTTGCGATGACTCCGGCGTCGCCCCGTAAGCTCGCCCTCAGACACCACCGCGACCCGCTGGTTTGGCAACACAAAGCCGCGTTCGAGCGGCGAGACCACAATGCGGCCACCAGGCGCCAACAATCCGGGGTCGTCGATATCGACGAGCGGGAGCTCGAGGCCCTGTTGGTCGAACAACCTCGCCAGCCGGGTGGCAGAGCCCTCCCCATCGGCGGCCACAACCACGGCGTAGCCCTCGTGTAAGAAGTCCACTACGGACTTCACCGGGTCTGCGGCCCGGCCGCTGCCAGGGTCCCACCCCGACGCGGCAAGCACCGG
>JAUIIS010000199.1 GCA_030431575.1 Acidimicrobiia bacterium
CATCGACCTTGTCGAGATCGGGGCCGGCGGCGGCTCCCTGGCTCACGTCAACCAGTTTGGGCTACTCAACGTTGGCCCAGAGTCCGCAGGCGCCGACCCGGGGCCGGCCAGCTACGGCCAAGGCGGCACCGTTCCCGCGGTGACCGACGCAGACATCATGCTCGGCCTCCTAGACCCGCAAGCGTTCTTGGGCGGCGACATGCCTCTCGATGTCTCCCTTGCCGACAACGCCATCACCGGCGTGGCCGACCAGCTATCGCTCAGCTCCATCGACACCGCAGCTGGCATCCACGAGGTCGTCAACCAGAACATGGCCGCGGCAGCGCGCATGCACGGCGTCGAAATGGGCATCGACCTGCGCGGTGTAACCGTCATTGCCTTCGGAGGTGCTGGCCCGGTTCACGCTTGCGGAGTCGCCGACCTGCTGGAATCCGACAAAGTGATTTTCCCGGTCAATGCCTCAGTGCTCAGCGCGTTCGGCACGTTGGTGTCGCCAGTCCGCATCGACTTGGCCCGCTCGCTGCCCCAGCCCATCGATACGCCGGACAACACCCAACGCGACGCATTACTCCACGACCTCCGAACCGAAGGACGTCGCGTGCTGCTTGCCGCTGGCGTTCCCGAAGACCAGGTCACGTTCCGTTACGGCGTCGATGCCCGCTATTCGGGGCAAGGCAATGAGATCACTATCTGGGTTGGCGAAGGTGACGCCTGGCCCGCCACCGCCAAGCAGGTGCACGAGGCCTTCGAAGCCGAGTATCGCCGCATCTATGGCATGGCCATTCCCGATGTCGCTGTCGAGGCGGTTACTTGGCGTCTGTCGGCCCTGGCCACTACCACCGTGGTGGACCCCGACACCAGCCTCGCTGAAGGCGACACCCACCCCAGCCCGGCAAGCCACCGACCAATGGTCTTCAACCGCGGCGACCAAGCTATCGACACGCCCGTGTACCGCCGCGACCAGCTTGGCGCCGGTGCATCGTTCACTGGGCCCGCTGTGGTCGAAGAACGCGAGACCACCTCGGTTATCAGACCCGGTTGGACCGTCCACGTGGCGCCAGATGGCAGCCTCATCGCCGAAAGGGCCAACGCATGAGCGCATCACTAACAACCACGTTCGACCCCATCGAACTGGAGATCCTGTGGCAATCCCTCATTGCCACCGTCAACGAACAAGCACGCGCGCTCCAACGTGCGGCCTTCTCCCCCATCGTGCGCGAAGCCGGAGACCTGGCCAACGCCGTGTTCGACCGCCGCGGTCGCATGGTGGCCCAAGCAGTCACCGGCACGCCTGGGCACATCAACTCCTTGGCCATTGGCGCCGCCAACATGTTGGACGAGTACCCGGTCGACTCCCTGAAGCCCGGCGACATCCTCATTACCAACGACCCCTACAAGACCGCTGGTCAGTTGCTCGATGTCACTGTCTTGGTCCCAGCTTGGCGCCACGGGAAGGTCATTGCTTTCTTCGGCTCCACCATCCACCACACCGACGTGGGCGGCTACGGCATTGGTGCCGGTGGCCGCGACGTGTTCGAGGAAGGGTTGTGGATTCCCATCAGTCGCCTCATGGTGGGTAACGACCAAGGCCAACCAGAACGAAACGAAGACGTGTGGAAGTTCATCCTGGCCAACGTGCGCCAACCCGACCACATGGCGGGCGACCTACACGCACAGATGGCATCAGGCGAAGTTGGGGCTCAGCGGCTGGCCACGCTGTGCGAGAGCTACAACCTTGACGACATTGAGGCACTAGCCGACGAGATCATCACCCGGTCCGAGAAGGCCACTCGAGACAGCATCAAGGAACTGCCGGCTGGCAGCTACGACGCCTCCGCGGTGTTGGACCTCGCCGATGGCAGCCGCATAGACATCTGCTGCTCAGTACAGGTCGACCCCGACGCGGGCGAAATCGTGGTCGACTACGAAGGCACCTCTGAGGCCAGCCCGTGGGGCATCAATGTGGTCAAGAACTACACCCATGCCTACACCACTTTCACGGTGCGTTCGGTTCTCAATCCCGATATCCCCAACAACCACGGCAGTCTCGCCCCTATCCGTGTCGAGGCCCCTGAAGGGTCCATTGTCAACGCGGTCTCTCCTCAGCCAGGCACTGCCCGGCACGTGGTGGGCATGTTCTTGCCCAACGCGCTTTTGAAAGCCCTGGCCCAGGTTCGGCCCGACGATGCCATGGCCGAAGGGTCGGGAGCAGTTTGGACCATGCAGGTCAACGGAAACTACCCCGACGGCAGCCCGTTCATTACCGCCATGTTCACGTACGCAGGCGGCGTCGGCGCACGAGCCACCAAACCCGGGCTCGATGCATGCTCGTACCCAACCGGTGTTTCTGCGGTCCCCATCGAAGTGGTTGAAGCCTCCGCTCCCATTCGTTTTAGACGCAAGGCCTTGCGTCCTGGGTCTGGTGGCTCTGGCAGACAATCTGGTGGTCTGGGCCAGGTCATCGAATTCAGTGTGGACACCGAGAAGCCCTGGCAACTCAACGCCGTGACCAGCCGCTTGGCCGAACCTCCTCAAGGCGTCTTTGGCGGCCAGCCGGGCGGAGCCGGCGCGTTCTTAGTCAATGGCGAAGCGGTACAGACCCAAGCCCGAATCACCCTTGGCGGCGACGATGTCGTGCGCCTGGAGCTGCCCGGCGGGGGCGGCTACGGCACCCCGGACGCATGACCGGCTGGGACACACCCACCACGTTTGCGGCCGTTTGGGCCCACGCGGTAGCCACGCGCTCGGCCGACACTTTCCTTGTCTTCGAAGGCCCCTATGGTCATGTGGCCGAATGGACGTACGGCGAGTTCGACAGCCAAGTGGGACGCGTTGCGACGACCATGTCCCGCCTTGGGGTGGGCTCTGGCGATGCGGTGCACCTGGCATTGACCAACTCGCCAAGCTTCGTTGCGATCTGGCTGGCGGCGACACGGATGGGGGCGTGGATTGTCCCGTCGGACCCCATGGCCAAGACCCCCGAACTGGCCGACCACATCGACAGAACGGTGCCCGCCGTGGGATTCTGCGCCAACTCCCGCGCAATCGCCTACCGCCACGCGGCTCCCCCTGACCTACCTATCATCGAGATCGACGAGGCCGACGTCGACTTCGCTGCTTTCGACAAAGCCGAGTTTGCCAACTGGGAGATCCCAGACCTGACGGATCGCGCCGCAGTGATGTTCACCAGCGGCACCACAGGTCGACCAAAGGGCGTGGAGATCACCCAAGCCAACTACGCGTTCGCTGGCGAGGTCATGGCCAGAGCCGCCGGCTTAACTGCCAGCGATCGTCACCTGGTTGTTCTGCCCCTGTTTCACGCGAATGCCCAGTACTACTCGTTTGCGTCGGCCATCAGCGTCGGGGCGTCCGTTGCGCTGATGCACACTTTTTCGGCCAGCAAGTTCCTTCATCAGGCCCGCAGGCACAAGGCCACCGCAGCCAGCCTGTTCGCAGCACCAATTCGAATGATCTTGGCCCGAGCAGAGCCAATGGATGGCGTTGCGCTGCGCCACTGTTGGTTTGCCCAGAACCTCTCCGCTGACCAATACGAAACGTTCAGCAGCTGGATCGGGTGTCGTCCCCGCCAGCTCTACGGGATGACCGAGACCGTTCCTGCCGTGCTCACCGATCATGACGATGACCCCGTGCCCTCCTCGATGGGGTTCGTTACCAACGGCTGCGCTGTTGCGGTACAGGACCAGGACGGCCAAGACGTAGCCGCTGGAGACGTCGGCGAAATCGTGGTTGGCGGGCAGCGTGGCCTCACCTTGTTTGCTGGCTACCTCGACGACCGCGCCACAACAGCAGCATCGTTTCGTAATGACTGGTTCCTCACAGGCGACCGAGCCCGACGAGACAACGACGGCCGCTACTTCTTCGACGGGCGCCGCTCCGACGTGTTGAAGGTTGCGGGCGAGAACGTTTCGACCGTCGAGGTAGAAGCCGTGCTTGCCAGCCACCCCGGGGTCCTTGAGGCATCGGTGGTTGGAGCCCCAGATGACATCCGAGATGAAGTTCCTGTTGCTTTTGTGGTTCCAAGAGACCTAGCGGCACCTCCTGCGGTAGAAGAACTGCAAGGCTGGTGCCTAGAGCGCCTAGGCAAGGCCAAACAACCCCGCGACATCACCTTTCTCGAAGAACTGCCCAGAACCAGTGTCGGCAAGATCCGCAAGTTCATGTTGACCAAAGGAGCACAAACACCATGACGCTCATCAACCCAGACTTCATGGCCAGTTTCGATGCGTCCATCGCCGACGTATCTTCGGCCGCCACCCTGCCACCAGAGGTGTACACCTCAGCCGAGTTTCTCGAGTTCGAAAAAGAGGCCCTGTTCATGCAGGAGTGGCTCTGCGTTGGCCGGGCCGAACGAATCCCAGACGCAGGCGATTGGTTCACCGTCACCATCATGGACGAGCCCATTATCGTGGCACGCGACAAAGAAGGCTCGGTTCGGGCCATGTCGGCGGTGTGTCAGCACCGAGCCATGGCCGTATGCGAGGGCCAAGGCAACGACACCACCTTTAAGTGCCCCTACCACCACTGGATCTATGGCCTCGATGGTCGCCTCCTCGGCGCCCCAGCTATGGAACGCACAGCCGACTTCGACAAGGCCGAATGGGGCCTGCCCCAGCTTCTGGTCGAAGAGTGGATGGGGTTCGTCTTTGTGAACTTCAACCCCGACGCAAAGCCGTTGACTCCCACGCTGGGGCGCTACAGCCCCCTCCTAGCAAACTACGACCTCGAAGATGCCGTGTGCCCCGGGACCTTCACGCTCGAGAACATGCCGTGGAACTGGAAGATCATGTTCGAGAACTTCAACGACGGCTATCACGCAAACCGCCTCCATCAGTTCGTGCAAGACTTCTGCCCGTCGTCCATGACCGAGTTCCCTGTGCCATGGGAAGACGATTCTGGCGTTGTGTTCCGTACTGCGGGCTACACCCACATCGACGGTGGCTTCAACGCCACCCATCGCGTCATCATGCCGCTGTTTCCCAAGCTCACAGAACAAGAGCGCACCCGCTCGACGTTTGCCCTCATCCCCCCGACGTTGTGCTTTGGTACCGCACCCGACCAATGCTTCTTCTTCCTGGTGCGTCCCACCGGTCCAGAGACCATCGACGTGGAGATCGGCTACATCTTTCACCCAAGCGCCCTAGAGGATCCGCTCTTCGAAGAAAAGGTCGCGCTTTCTGACGCTGGCGTGCAAGTCTTTGTGCGCCAAGACCAAGACGCAACCACCAAGGTGCAGCAAGGCTTACGCTCTCGCTTTGCCCCACGTGGCCGCTACTCGTGGCAAGAGGAAAGCCACGTACAACTCAATCGCTGGCTTGTGCAGCGCTACCGCAGCGCCCTAGCCACCTAGCCCACCCAAACAAGATCCACGCACAAGATCCATGCACCAAAAGGTCCATGAATTACATCAGCCCAATAGGAGGGGTCCGATGCCTAAACACCTAAAGCTACTACTGGGGTTACTTCTTGCGTTCTCGCTCGTAGCTGCCGCATGCGGCGACGATGATGACGACGACGCCGGAGATGATCCGGTACCCGAGGAAACCACCGACGGCGACGAGCAAGTCGATGACGCCGGGGCCGAAACCGAGACGCCTGACGAAGAGGGCGACATGGAAGAAGGCGACATGGAAGAAGGCGACATGGAAGAAGGCGATGGCGGTGCCGAAGATCCGGAAGAGTCCGCGGACGCAGGTATCAGCGAGGAACGGTGCCAGTCGAACCGAGATGCCGGCACCGTCACGTTCGTGACCGGCTTTGACTTCGCAGCCGCCGCCGGGATCGTCGAGATCATCGCTGCGGATGCAGAGGGATACTTTGAGGAACTCTGCATCGACGTAGACATCCAGCCTGGTTTCGCTCCCTCTAACGGCGCACTGGTCATCGAAGGCCAGGCACAGATGGGCATGGCAGGTTCGTTCGCCGAAGTTGTCGCCAACAACGTCGCTGGTGAAGGCGACCTCGTTGCCGTGTTGCATTGGGGCCGTACCGCAATCGAAGCCATCGTTCTGCCCGAGGGCAGCGAGGTCACATCTTTTGATGGACTCTGCGGAAACCTTGTGGGCATCAAGGGCGACCTGCCCTACTCGCTCCAGGCTGCCGTTGCGCTGTCTGGCATCGAACGGGACTGCTTTGACGAAGTACTGCTCGACGGGTTCAACCCCGTTGAACACCTGAACCTTGGCATCGATGCTTTGCCGGTCTACAAGTCGAACGAACCGAACACGTTGGACGCCGAGGGTGTCGTTTACAGCACGCTTGACCCCCTCGACTTCGATGTGCCATCAAGCTTTGGTGTGCCATTCACTAGCCAATCGTTTATCGATGAAAACCCCGACTTGGTCGAAGACATCGTACGGGCGCTCATCAAGGGCTACGAGTTCGCCTCGACCGACCGCGAAGCCGCAGTCGCTCACGCCTTTGACCTCATCGATGCAGCCGGCAACCCATTGTTCTTGGCTCAAGAAGCAGAGGCCTTCCGCTGGAACGTTGAGGCGGACCTCATTGCTGAACTCGCCCCCGAGGATGTGGGCGTAGGCATTCCAGATACTGAACTGTTGGGCGCCGAGGTTGAAGCCATGGTTGCTGCGGGTGTGTTCGACGAGATCCCGGTCACCTCCCTGGTGCTCGGCGCCTAC
>JAUIIS010000200.1 GCA_030431575.1 Acidimicrobiia bacterium
ACGCCAGACCGAAGTGGCCTTCGATCGGATGCGCCACCTCGTCGCCGAAGAAAAGCCCGAGAACATCCTGGCCGATTTCGACCTCGGCATCGATGGGGGCACCAGCACCGCGACCGAGCGACCCTGCATCACCCGACAACCACTCCAGACGCTGGAGGTTCGGGACCTGAGCTCCACGTTTGCTAACAGCGAAGGCGTAGTCGACGCCAACTTTGCGCTTCAGCGAGGCACGTTGACCGTTGTCACTGGCCACGTTGGCGCCGGCAAAACAACCTTGCTGCGTGCCATGCTGGGTCTGATCCCCAGCACGGGAACGCTGCTGTGGAACGGCGCAGAGGTCCACGACCTAGGCGCCTTCATGACGCCACCCCATTGCGCCTACCTGCCACAGAACCCCCGATTGTTCAGCGACACCCTGGCCGACAACGTCCGCCTAGGCCACGACACCTCGTCGATAGACAAGGTCCTGGCCACCGCCGGCCTTGCTGACGAGGTTGAAGCCATGCACGAAGGCCAACAGACCCTGGTGGGCCCGCGTGGGGTCCGTCTCAGCGGAGGCCAACGCCAACGCCTGGGCCTCGCCCGTGCCCTCTACACCTCGCCAGAGCTGCTTGTCCTCGACGATCTGTCAAGCGCCGTGGACGCCGACACCGAAGTAGCGCTGTGGCACGACCTCCGTGCCAGCGGCGCGACCATTCTCGCCGTCTCCAACCGGCCCCTCGCCATAGCCACTGCCGACCAGGTCCTGTCCCTCAACGCCGGCACCCTCACCCAATAGGGTCAGACCCTCAACGTTGACCCCGCGGCTTGATGCCTAGCACTGCTGAACTGGCGGGGGTCAACGTTGAGGGTCTGACCCCAGGCGCGTGTTGGGGGCGCAGCGCGCTCGCAGTTCAAACGACGCCGCAGGAGTTAGCGGTGGATGGGGCCAACGCCTGCGGTGAGCGTGGGGGCGTCTCGGCCGGTGCGTAGGGCGATGATTTCGGCGCAGATGGAGACGGCGGTTTCTTCGGGGGTGCGGGCGCCGATGTCGAGGCCGATGGGAGACATGAGTTTGGCCAACTGTTCGTCGGTCACGCCGGCTTCGCGCAGGCGCACGGTGCGGTTGTCGTGGGTCTTTCGGCTGCCCATGACACCGATGTAGCCAACGCCGGTAGCGAGAGCGCCGGTGACGGCGGGTACATCGAACTTGTTGTCGTGGGTAAGCACACACACCGCGTCTCGCTGGCCGAGGCTATGCCCAATCTCGTCGAGCAAGTCGTTGGGCCACTTCACCGCAACGACGTCGGCACCAGGGAAACGTTGCGTGGTGGCAAACACCGGGCGGGCGTCGCACACCGTCACCCGATAGCCGAGCACCTTGGCGACCCGCACCAGCGCTGCGGTGAAGTCGACTGCACCGAAGATGATCATCTGGGGCGGCGGCGCAAATGACTCGATGAAGACCGACACTGCTTCTTCGCGGGCTTCGCCGTTAGGACCGTAGTGGCGCACACCAGTCCTGCCCGCTGCCAACTCCCCTGCGATATCGCGAGAGACCACCCGGTCGAGATCGGGGTTACCAAGCGAACCAGCGGTCTGATCGATGTGGAGGAGCAGCTTTGCGCCGGTGCCGGGCCCTTCGACCACGGTGGCTAACGCAACGGGCTCTTCGGCGGCGATTGCGGCCTTGAGCGTGTCGAATATGGCTGTGGAGTCGCTCATGGTTACCAGTCGAAGGGTTCGATGTAGAGATGGATAGTCCCGCCACAAGTAAGGCCAACAGCAAAGGCTTCGTCGTCGCTGTAGCCGAATGTGACCATGCGCCTGTCGCCGGATTCGATGACCTGGAGCGCTTCTTCGACCACGGCGCCTTCAACACAGCCACCCGATACCGATCCAACGACTTGGCCGTCTTCGCTTACTGCCATAGCGGCACCGGGGTCACGAGGGCCCGAGCCGTCCACATCGACAACACGGGCGACTGCGGCAGCTTTGCCTTGGCGCCGCCAACGGTCGAGGTCCTTGACGATCTCTTTCATGATGGGTTTGCCCTTTCAGAAGCAAGCAGCTCGGCCAATATCTCAAGCGAATCGAGGCAATGGCCTTCTATGAACCGGTCAACGTAGGGAAGGGCCGCGGCCATTCCCTGCGCCAAAGGCTGATACCCCGGCGATGCCTTCAACGGGTTAACCCAGATGACTTCGTGCGCCAAACGATGGAGGCGTTGCATCTGCTCGGCCATGACTTCGGGTTCTCCACGATCCCAGCCATCGGACAAGACCACGACGCTGGCGCCACGCGCCATGCCTCGCTGGCCCCACTCGTTGTTGAAGGCGGCCAAAGACTCACCCAGCCGGGTGCCCCCCGACCAGTCTTCGACAGCTTCTGTGGCGTAGGTGAGCGCACGGTCTGGGTCTCGGCCCCCAAGCTCGCGGGTGACCCGGGTCAACCGGGTGCCAAGGGTGAACACCTCAACCCGGCGCCGACCAGCAACAGCCGCCTGCACAAAGCGCAGCAGCGCTCTGGCGTAGGTCTCCATAGAGCCAGAAACGTCGAGGAGGAAGACCACTCGCCTTAGCCGGTCTCCCTGGTGGGTGAACTTGCGATCAATGGGTTCGCCGCCGGAACGCAATGCTTGACGCACCGTGCGACGAAGGTCGGGGCGCCCGCGGTTGTGACGCGTTGGCACCCGGCGCCGCGATGGCCGCCGACCGCCCACCAGAGTCATGCGTTGCATGAGCCGCTGGGCTTCGGCAAGCTCGTCGTCGTCGTAGGCCGCGAAGTCCTTCTCGCTCAGCACCTCGTGAGCGCTGTACCGCAACGTAATGACGGGGGCCTCTTCGTCACCGCTCGATTGGTCATCACCATCGGCTTCGTCGCTGTCGACAGCGAGTTCGACTACCTCTTCGACCATCTCGACTCGGCGAACCTCAAGCGAGTGCGACTCGAAGAAGGCGGCAAAAACATGGTCGTAGAGCTCGAAGTCGTTGGGGTGGGGCACAAGCGTTGCCCGTCCGGCCCAATAGACCGAGTCTCGGTGGACCACATCGACGGCACCGAGGGCCTCGTAGTAGTTGAGTGCCGCACCAACGGGCACGTCGATACCGACCTTGCGCAATGCCGACACAAATGCGACCGCCACGCGATCGATCGCAAGATCTGCCCCCTCGGTGGGGCTCGGTGGGGCGCTAGCCGGCACGGCTGATGACCTGCGCCAAGAGCTCGGGGACCCCTTGGGCCATGACGCGCTGTTGGTCTTCTCGATACTTGAGCACTGCCCCCAGCGTGGCATCGATGCTTTCTTCGGTGAGTTCGGTCTGGCCTAGCCTGGCCAGAGCCTCGGCCCAGTCGATGCTCTCAGCAACCCCTGGCGGCTTGTAGAGTCCGATCTCGCGCAACTGTTCCACCGCAGCAGCTACCTGCAATGCCAGCGCATCACTGACCGTTGGGGCGCGGCTGGTGATGATGGAGACTTCCTGCTCGAACCCTGGGTGGTCGACCCAGTGATAGAGGCAGCGGCGTTTGAGCGCGTCGTGCACGTCTCGGGTGCGGTTTGAGGTGATGATGACGCGTGGCGGCACCGCAGCTTGGAATCGGCCGATCTCGGGCACGGTGACTGCGTAGTCGGAGAGCACCTCCAACAAGAACGCCTCGAACTCGTCGTCGGCTCGGTCGACTTCGTCGATGAGCAGCACTGGGGGAACGTCGTGGGAGTCGGCTACTGCTTCAAGCAGAGGCCGCTTCACCAGGAACCGTTCGTCGTAGAGTTCGTCTTCGAGGGTGGCTTCGCCCACGCCAGCGGCTCGTCCGGTTGCCTCGGCGGCTCGCAGGTGCAGGAGCTGGCGGGTGTAGTCCCACTCGTAGACCGCTTGGGATGCGTCGAGTCCCTCGTAGCATTGCAGGCGAATAAGATGCCCGCCGGTCCACGCCGCCAAAGCTTTGGCGACTTCTGTCTTGCCCACGCCTGGCTCGCCCTCAAGGAAGAGGGGGCGTTGCAGACTCATGGCCAAGAACAACGCTGTGGAAAGTCCCGGAGATGCAAAGTAGCCCTGGGCGGTGAGACCCTGGGCTACTTCGTCAACCTGTTGTGGCTCTGTAAAGGTCATTGCTATCCAAGGATAGAAGGCCGTTCGCCTTTGAGCCGAGTTTGCTGGTTTGGGCTTCCACACCAGCCTGGGCTGGTCCGCTAGCTAGCGCCCGGCTTCTTCAAGGCCTCGGCGCACAAGCACGCGAGCGAGATGCTGTCGGTACTCGACAGAGGCGTTGAGGTCTGCGGGAGGCGAAGCACCCTCGGCCGCGGCTTCGGCAGCATCGGCTGCGCTAGCCCCAGAAGCAATGGCTGCTTCGACTGCGCTGGAGCGGAATGGCACGGAGTCCATGTTGACAAGGCCAACACCGGCTTGGTCGCCGTTGACGAGCACTGATGCGCCAACGATGGCCCAGTCTTGAGCGCGTCGGTTGAACTTCTGGAACGACCACGTTGCGTCGGGAACCTTGGGAACCCGGATCTCGGTGAGGAGTTCGGTCTCTTCGAGAGCGGTCTCGAGGAAGCCGGTGAAGAAATCGTCGATTGCGATTTCGCGCTCGCCGTTAGGGCCCTTGGCCACGACGGTCGCCCGAAGCGCCAGCAGCGCCGAAGGGATGTCTGAGGCAGGGTCGCCGTGGGCGATTGCTCCACCAAGGGTGCCGCGGTGGCGGACTTGGTTGTCGCCTACCTCGCTAGTGGCCTTGGCTAGCAGCCCGCATTGGGACTGCACGTCGGCGTTGATTTCGACGTCGCGGTGCCGGGTAAGGGCGCCGATGGCGATGTGGTCACCGCCATCGCGTACGTACTTGAGGTCGTCGAGGCGGCCAATGTCGACCAAGTAGGCCGGTGCCGCCAGGCGGAAGCGCATCAGCGGGATGAGCGAATGCCCGCCCGCAATGAGCTTTGCTTCGTCGCCGTATTCGCCGAGTGCAGCAATAGCTTCATCGGCAGATCCGGCACGGACATAGTCGAAAGCTGCGGGAATCATGCGTTGCCCTCCGCTGCTTGGAGCACGGCCTTGACGATGTTGTGGTAGCCGGTGCAGCGACACAAGTTGCCTTCGAGCCCGATACGAACTTCTTGTTCTGTTGGGTTCGGGATTTCGTCGAGCAGCGAAGTAGCTGCCATGACCATACCCGGCGTGCAATAGCCGCACTGGAGTGCGTGGCACTCATGGAAGGCTTGCTGCATGGGATGCAGCTCCTCGCCGTTGGCGAGCCCTTCTATGGTGGTGACCTCTTGGCCATCGGCTTGCACCGCCAAGACGGTGCAAGACTTCACAGACTCGCCATTGAGGTGCACTGTGCATGCGCCACACGATGATGTGTCGCAGCCGATGTTGGTGCCTGTCAGACCCGCAGATTCGCGGAGATAATGAACGAGCAGTGTGCGCGGCTCGACATCGTGGGTCTGGCTGGTCCCGTTCACGGTGACCGAAACTTCCACCTTGTCCTCCCTCGTGGTTGTGCCCCAAGGTGGAGCACGGCAATGGGGAATGTAGTACATCCATGCGGGCCGCGGTGGAGGGAGTGATCGAACTTGGCCAGTTTCTCTCTGCCCGGCTCAGCTAGCGCAGGGATTGGTTCTAGTCTTGGTGTGCTGCGAAGCCTGTTTGTCGAGCGAAACTGGGGTCCGAATGCGGGTTCGAATGGTGGCTCTGGCCACAGTCGTTATTGCCTCGTTGGTGGCCACGTTGCCAGCGTCAGGCCAACCTCGACAGCCTGGGCAACCTGCGCCGCTGGGGCAACCAGCGTTGGAGGTTCAAGTGTGGGCGTCGGGAATCTCTGATCCGTGGGACCTTGCCTTCTTGCCTGATGGTGCGGCCCTTGTCACTGAGAAAACCACCGGTGTGGTCCACTTGGCCACCGCCGACGGCACACTGTCTCCCATTGCCGCAGACCAGCGTGACTTTCGAGCAGCTGGCGAGGGTGGTCTCATGGGTATCGCTGTTGACCCGTCTTTTGCCACCAACGGGCGTTACTACACGTGCCAGAATTCCACCTCCAACGATGTTCGTGTGGTGCGATGGAAGCTCGACCGAGCCGCCATGACAGCGACCCGACAGAAAGTGTTGGTAGATGGGATCCCCATGACCTCTGGGCGTCATAGCGGCTGCCGTCTCGCCTTTGGGCCCGAGGGCTACCTGTGGGTCGCCACTGGGGATGCTGCGGTTGGTACTGCACCGCAGAGTCTGTCGTCGCTGGGCGGAAAGGTGCTGCGCATCAGCGCTAAGACGGGCAACGGGCCGAAATCCAATCCGTTCTTCACCACCAAGTCTGCGAATCGTTCAAAGATCTTCAGTTACGGGCATCGCAACCTGCAAGGTCTTGGACGCCGACCATGCACCGACCAGATGTGGACTGGCGAGCACGGGCCGGGCACCGACGACGAGATCAACCTCATCCGCGCAGGCGCAAACTACGGCTGGAACCCGGTGCCCGGATACAACGAGAACGTCCCCATGACCGACCTCGCGCTTGGGGGCAATGTGGTTAGGGCCAAGTGGCGTTCGGGCGCACCTACGGTCGCACTCAGCGGGATTGGCTGGATTCAGGGCGCATCGTGGCGGGGCTGGGACGGCGAATTGGCAGGAGCCACGCTGAAGAACGCTGAACTCATGGTCTTTGAGTTCTCGGGG
>JAUIIS010000201.1 GCA_030431575.1 Acidimicrobiia bacterium
TCGACGCCAGCGCTGGGGTCATGGTCACTGCTAGCCACAACCCCGCCCCCGACAACGGGTACAAGGTCTATTGGCGCGGCGGGGCCCAGATCGCGTCGCCACTCGACAGCGAGATCAGCGAGATCATCGACAACACTCCGCTTGTTTGCGAAGCGGACTTGGCGCCGTTCGACGATCCCTCCATTGCGATCGCGGGCGACGACCTCATCGACGCATACTTACGTGCCATCGTTGGAATGGTTTCGCCCGAGGCGCCTCGTACGGCACAAGTCGCCTACACCGCATTGCACGGCGTGGGTTGCGAGACGGTGCTCAGCGCATTTGCCAGAGCGGGCTTTGCGACGCCGTTTGTCGTGGCTTCACAGGCGCAGCCAGACCCTGCGTTTCCTACTGCACCTTTCCCGAACCCCGAGGAGACCGGCGTGCTTGGCCCGTTGCTGGCACTCGCGACAGAGAACAACGCTCAGGTCGCCTTGGCCAACGACCCCGACGCAGACCGTCTCGCGGTGGCCATCCCGTACAACGATCGGTGGCGCTTACTTACCGGTGATGAGCTCGGTTGCCTCTTGGCCGAGTACCTCCTCGCCCGCTCAACCGCCAGCGACGCGCTGGTGATCAATACTGTTGTGTCGTCGCGGCTACTTCGGGCCATCGCAGCACACCACCAAGCCACCTACATCGAGACGCTCACGGGCTTCAAGTGGCTGATGCATGCCCGCCAACAACACCCCACCAAAACGTTCGTGCTTGGCTACGAAGAAGCGCTCGGTTATTGCATCGGCGATGTGGTTGCTGACAAAGACGGTGTCAGCGCGGCACTAGTTGTGGCTGAGATGGTGGGCGTGTTGGCACACGAAGGTCGCACCTTGGCCGACATGCTCGACGACATCCATCAACGCCACGGCGTCCATGCCGCAGGGCAGCGCTCACTTCGCTTCGAATCCACAAGTGGGACACCCATCATGGACCAGGCAATGGACCACCTCCGCCACAACCCACCGTCTCAGCTTGGCGGGCAAGCCGTCACAAACGTGGTCGACCTGGCAGAACCCGGCGGGGCCCTGGCACCCACCAACGCTGTGGTACTCGAGGTAGCTGGCGGACGCATTGTGGTGCGCCCCAGCGGCACCGAACCAAAGATGAAGGTCTACGGCGAAACGACGCTAAGCGCTGGCGACGATGTGCAGACCGCACGCGCCGAAGCGCACCGGAACTTGACCCAGCTCCTTACCAGCGCCGTCAGCTACGTGGCCGCCCCAGATGCCCGGCCGGTCGAAGAGGACACCACCGACACTGCCGCTCGAGCCGAAGCAGTGTTTGCGAACATCACCTCTGGACCGGAGCGGGCCGATGATCTTCGCCTCGTCGTGCGCTGCATCGACCTCACGACGTTGGAAGGCAACGACACCCCCGGTCGTATCCGGGCCCTGTGCGCCACGGCCAAGCGACCCAACCCCGCCGACCCCACGGTCGGACCAGTTGCGGCGGTGTGCGTCTACCCATCCTTTGTTGCGCTGGCGCGTGAGTTGCTTGGATCGGCGGGACCTGTCGAAGTCGCTTCGGTTGCGGGGGCTTTCCCGGCAGGGCAGTCTCCACCTGACGTTCGCCTGGCAGACATCGCTGCTGCCGTCGCCGCTGGTGCTGGCGAGATCGACATGGTGCTCGACCGTGGCGCCTTCTTGTCGAGGCGCGAAGACGAGGCTTTGGCCGCCATTAGGGACGCCAAAGTGGCCTGCGGTTCCGCTCACCTCAAGGTCATCATCGAGGTCGGTGAGCTAGGGAGTCTCGGCGCCGTAGCCGACGCCACCCGGCTGGCCATCGCTGGTGGAGCCGACTGGGTGAAGACCTCAACCGGCAAGACACCCAACAACGCAACCCCGGCCACGGTGTTGACGATGGCCGAGGTCATTGCGGCCCACTACGAAGAGACAGGCGCGGCCGTTGGTCTCAAGGTGGCAGGTGGCGTAGGAACTGCCGAAGATGCGCTGGGCTACCTGGCGCTCGTGAGATCCGCACTGGGTCCAGACTGGCTCACCCCGGATCGCTTCCGCTTCGGGGCGTCAGGACTGCTGGCCAAGGTGATTTAGCCGACCGGCGCCAAGGCTCCCGACCCGTTTGCGCTCGAGACTAGACGTCGAGTTCGAACACCATGGGCAACAGATTTGCCATGGCCGTTGGGCCCTCGGGCGTGTCGACCAGCAGATCGGGACCACCAAATTCCCAAAGAATCTGCCTGCATCGGCCACAAGGCATCAGAATCTGTCCCGCTGGCGTGGATGCGCACAACGCCACAAGGCGCTCGGCCCCTATGCGGCGAACGTCGCCCACCAACGCGCATTCGGCGCACAACGTGAGCCCGTATGACCCATTCTCGACATTGCAGCCCGTTGCGATCGCCCCAGTGTTAGTCAGCGCTGCCGCGCCAACATGCAGGGTTGAGTACGGGGCGTATGCGGTTGCGGCAGCCTCGGCTGCTTTGGATCGCAACATCTTCCAGTCGATAGCGGACACATCGGTGTCAGACATCAGGTGACCTTCTTTTCCCGTCGGGCCTCCATCGTAGGCGGGCGCGGCCCCGGGAGGGGTACCGCACGAGCCGACCTGACGCGGCGACCAACACGCAGCGAGTGTCGAGCCTTGCAATCCGCTACTGGTCCTAGCCTGGAGGTATGGCAAGTCAGTGGGACTACGACGTATTGATCATTGGGAGCGGCTTTGGGGGAAGCGTCAGCGCCATGCGCCTGACCGAGAAGGGCTACCAGGTGGCGGTGCTCGAGGCCGGCAAACGCTTCGAAGCCGACGACTACCCGAAGAGCAACTGGAACGCCCGCAAGTTCCTCTTCTACCCAAGACTTGGTCTACGAGGTATCCAGCGCATCAACCTGTTGAGCGATGTGATGGTGCTCTCAGGAGCCGGGGTGGGCGGGGGTTCGCTGGTGTATGCCAACACCTTGTACGAGCCGCTCGACGCGTTCTACACCGACCCGCAATGGAGCGCTATCACCGACTGGCGAGCCGAGCTCGCCCCGTACTACCAACAAGCCAAGGCAATGCTTGGCGTCACCCCAGCACCCGATGATTCGCCCAATGACCACGTCATCAAGGCCATCGGTGAACGGATGGGAGTGGCCGACACGTACCGCCCAACCGACGTGGGTGTCTACCTCGGGACCCCGGGTCAAACAGACCCCGACCCCTACTTTGGTGGCGTTGGGCCCGACAAGACTGGCTGTATCCGCTGCGGCGGCTGCATGGTCGGCTGCCGCCATGGAGCAAAAAACACCCTCGACCGTAACTACCTGTACTTGGCCGAACACGGCGGTGCCGAGGTACTGCCCGAGCGCCAGGTCACGAATGTCGCCCCGCTCGACGGCGGCGGGTACCGCGTCACCTCCGAGCGCCCCGGGCCACGGCGTGGACGGAAGGTGCAAGAACACACCGCCGAACAAGTCATCTTCTCAGCCGGGGTGATGGGCAACCTGTCGCTGCTCGCACATCTCAACGAAACAGAAGCGCTACCCCAACTCTCACCAACACTTGGCCAGCTGGTACGCACGAACTCCGAGTCCATCCCCGGCGCAACGGCACCGCTTGCTGAGGACGTCGACTACTCCCAAGGCGTCGCCATCAGCTCGTCCATCTACCCCAACGAAACCACCCACATCGAGGGGGTGCGCTATCCCAAAGGGTCGAACGCCATGTCGCTACTGGCCACGCTGCTCGTCCCTGGTGAGGGAAAGTTGCCCCGTCAGGTCCGGTTCCTAGGGCAGATTGTTCGCCACCCGGTGGCCTTTGCTCGCAGCCTTTCTGCGCGCCGCTGGTCTGAGCGAAGCGTCATTCTGTTGGTCATGCAGAGTCGCGACAACAGCTTGAACGTGCGTTGGAAGGCCAAGCGTGGCGGCGTGAAGCTGCGCTCTGAACAAGGCACCGGCGAACCCAACCCCACCTACATCCCCGAGGCAGAAGAAGCTGCCCGTCACGCTGCCGACATCATGGGCGGCGACGCGCTCGGTGGCATCAACGAGGCGCTTCTTGATGTCCCGGTCACCGCCCACATCTTGGGCGGCTGCTCTATCGGCGATACCGAAGCGACCGGGGTGATCGATCCCTATCAACGTGTCTACGGGCACCCCGGACTCCACGTGGCCGACGGTTCTGCCATCAGCGCGAACCTTGGGGTCAACCCCTCGCTCACTATCACCGCACAAACCGAACGCGCCATGGCACTGTGGCCAAACCGCGGTGAGGTTGACCCACGCCCACCCATTGGTGAGCACTACGTTCGTCTCGAACCAGTGTCGCCAAACAACCCAATCGTCCCCGCTGAGGCACCGGCGGCACTTTCCTGGTAACAGTGGAGTGGACAACTAGGGGGGAATAATGAAGCAGTTAACGGGTGTGGACGCGAGCTTCTTGTACATGGAGTCGAAGACAAACTTCGGCCATGTCAGCGGTTTGGGCATCTATGAACGTCCCAGCGATGACTTCGATCCGTACAAGGCGGTCTTGGCTCGCTACGAACGCATCATTGGCCACCTCGAACCCATGCAGCGCCGCCTTGTCGAGGTTCCCTTCGGCTTGGATCACCCGTACTGGGTGAAAGACCAAGACTTCGACCTCGAATACCACATCCGCCACATCGGCATTGCCCCTCCGGGCGCTGCCGACCAGCTGGCCGAGCAGGTCTCGCGCATTGTTGGCCGAGCCATGGACCGAACCCGACCCTTGTGGGAGGTGTATGTCATGGAAGGTCTGGCCGATGGCCGCTGGGCCATGCTGTCAAAGACGCACCACGCAACCGTCGACGGCGCTTCTGGGGTCATGCTCATGCACCTTATTGCCGACCACGAGGACGGCGAGTTGGAGCCCATTCCATGGAAGGGTGAGCCAATCCCGTCCGACGCCCAGCTCCTGCAACGCACTGCGCTCCATCTGGCTACCAACCCAGTGAAAGGGGCACGTCTCCAGCTGCGCCTCATTCGCGAGTTCGCCGACGCGGCCGGGATCAACGGTCTTAGCGACGTAGCTTCCAAGGCCAGAGACGGCATTAAGGCCTTGGCCCAGCAGGCCAGGCCCGACCCCGCTGCCAGCGACAGCGAAAGCCGCATTCGCATCCCGATTACGCAGGCCCCACCGACTCCGTGGAACAAGACCATCACTGCGCAGCGCCGGTTCGCCATGCGGAGCACTTCGCTGGCAAACATCAAGGCGCTCAAGACGGCCAGCGGTTTCACCCTCAACGATGTGGTGATGGCAATCTGTGCCGGCGGCTTGCGCGAGTACTTGCTGAAGCACGATGCGCTTCCCGACGCGCCATTGCGGGCCATGGTGCCGGTATCGATCCGAACAGGCAAGGAAGAAGATCCCTGGACCAACCGGGTATCAGCCATCGTGGCCGACCTCCCCACCCACATTGAGGATCCGCTCGAACGACTACGCCTCAGCCACGAGGCCATGCTGGCGGGCAAAGAACAGTTCGACCTTGTGCCAGCCGAGAGCTTGGTAGATGCGGCCGAGTTTGCTTCGCCGCTCGTAGCCACCGCTGCGGTGCGTTTGTCTTCTCGGGTATCCAACCGGGTGAACCTGCCCGCCAATGTGGTGATCTCCAACGTGCCTGGACCACGCGAGCCCATGTACTTCGCGGGGGCCAGAATGAACAACTACATCCCGGTGTCCACCATCACCGACAACATGGGCCTCAACATCACGGTCCACTCGTACCTAGACCGGCTGGACTTTGGACTCATTGGGGCACGCGACCTCGTCCCTGACTTGTGGGACATGGCCGACATGCATATCAACGAGATCGAAAGGCTCTTCGAAGCAACCGGCGCCGAACGGGTCGAACCAGAACAGCCTCCAGCAATGCGTGTAGGCGATGCGCACACCAAGCCGCAGCCCCCGCGATCCCCTGTTGCCAAGGAGCAGGTGGCCAAGCCAGCCTCAAAGAAGAAGCCAGCCAAGAAGAAGGGTGCAGCCAAGAAGTCCTAATCCAAAGCGCTACCCAGCCGATTGCGCCTGGTTTTGGGGCCTAGCGGTCCTCGATCACGACTGTTGAGGTCAGCACGCCGGCGGTTTCGAGTTCGAGCTTCAGCAACAACTTGTCGCCCTGCTCAAGCGGCTCGACGAGTCCTAGGCACATGACATGGAGACCGTTGGGTTCAAACACCAGGACTTCGCCAGCGCCGACGGTGAGTTCTGAAGCTCCGGCCTCGCTCATCTGCATCACGTCATCTTGCATAGTCATCTGGTGTAGTTCGGTTCGGGTGCAGCCATCCGCGCTCACACCCACCACGCGGTCTGAAGCCTCGGCGTTGTTGGTGACTTCGAAGTAGAACGCGGTCACCTCAGCACCAGGTGCGGTTGGTCTACCCCAAGCATCGTCAATGGATACGTCGGCGCCAGAGTTGTCGTCGTCATCGCCGCACCCAACGAGCAGGCTGGCGAATCCTCCAAGTGCGAGAACGAAGGCCAGCAAGGTCCGTGATCGTGCGGGGCGGTCAGTGATGATGGTCATTGGAGCAGCTCTTTCATGTCGTTGGATAGGTCTTCTGCGGTCACCGTCGGCTGCCAGATCACCTTGAGATCCCCGTCGGGGTTGATGCCAAGCAGCGTCGCGGTGTGGTCGACGGTGTAGTTTCCG
>JAUIIS010000010.1 GCA_030431575.1 Acidimicrobiia bacterium
GCGGTGCCGCTCATGATCCTTGGCCCCACAGGCGGCCGCCTTGCCCAAAGAATCGGCCCGTTCCGCGTCGGCAACGCCGGGATTCTCGTCGCCTGCGTGTTCATGGCTGCCTACGGGCTAGTCCCCACAGGCGGGTGGATCTTCACCATTGCGATGGTGCACGCCATAACCGACGGGCTCACCATTGCGGCCAGTGGCGTAGCCATCGCCATGACCGTGCCAGAAGAGCGACAAGCCGGAGCCCAAGGCGTCATGGGTGCTGCGCAGGCGCTCGTGGCTGGCATTGCCGCCATCGTCATTGGTGGGCTCTACGACGAGTTCGGTCGAGCCACCGCCTACCTCGGCGCTGTGGGCGGCATGTTGGCGATGGCCATACTGTCGCTGGCCCTGGCTGCCCCAACCTGGAAGAACCGGGAGTACCTCGTGCCCACACCCGCCGCCGGTGCGCCAGCCTTTGGTGCCATCGGCGACGACGGCCTCTAGCAAGGAAAATCAAGCGCTGCAGCGAAGCTGTCCCCCCAGGTTGCTTTAGGCATCGAAGCGGTGCTCTTGACCCGTCAGTTCCAGTTCAATTACCTGAACGTGATCAACCGACGACCGGCCGAGCACAAGACGGTACGTACCAGGCTCTACGTACCAGCCAGGCTCGGTGTGGCGGGTACCCGACCCAACCGGAACAGGCCCCGCTGCTGCCAGCTGCTCGTACAACTGATCGCCGGGGTCGAAATAGGCGAAAGAACGCGCATCCAGAACGATCCGGGCCATTCCCGACTGGCCGGGATCGAGCGACAGCTTCGCGAAGCCTTTGAGTTCGCGGACCGGCCTTTGCACCATGGCTTTGGGCGGCTCCACGAAAAGCTGAACCACCTCAGATCCAGCTCTATTGGCAGTGTTGGTCACCGGGACCACAACCTCTATTGGCGTGTCCACCGCCGTCGTGCTCTCGACCGGGGCCTGCGCGTCACCCCACTGGAAGGTGGCATAGGACAAGCCATGCCCAAAGGGCACTGCTGGGTCAATGTGGCGGGCATCGAACCATCGATACCCCACAAAAAGTCCCTCAGCGTATCGGACCACCGAGTTCTCGCCGGGGTAGCTGAGGTACGCCGGGGAATGCTCGTAGCGAGCAGGCACCGTGGTTGGCATCCGACCGCCAGGGTCGGCGTCACCAAACAGAACATCAACAAGCGCATCGCCCATCTCCTGTCCCGCGAACCCCACACTGAGCGTCGCAGCTGGAGCATTCAGCCAATCCATGGCATGCGGCCCGCCGGTGTTGACCACCACAATCGTTTTCGGATTGACCGCCGAGACTCGCTCGATGAGCTCTACTTGGTCGCCGGGCAGCACAAACAGCTCTCGATCTCTTCCCTCGGTCTCCCAGTCGTCGTTTGTGCCCACCACAACCAACGCCACGTCGGATTCGGCTGCCAGGCCTTCAGCCTCTGTCAAAAGGTCGCGCTCGACCTGTGATGTAAGGCCCAGCCGGAGCCCGCTCAACAACACCGCGCCCGTGGGCACAAACTCGATCTCAAGCGTGACCGCCACGCCAGCAGACAGTTCAACGTCGACGCTTATCTCTTCAGAGCCGAACCCAAAGAACTCATCGCCTGACTCGTAGGTTCCCTCGGTCGCGTCGAGGCACACCTCACCATCGAGCAGCACCTTCGCCCGTCCTGCTTGCACCAAACGCAGCGAATGGGTGCCCGTCACCGTGGGGCGAAGCGTGCCGCTGGCCCGCATGGAGTAGCTCTTGGGGTTTACGCCCTCGGCGGGGGAACCAAAAAACGACAGTCGGCCAGTCGCTGCGGTAGAAGTGGCAATGACCTCGCCTTCGAAACCAAGCCCGTCGAAGAACTCGAGCGACAGCGGAGCTTCCAGCAGCGGCTGGGTAAGCGGTGGCGTAGAGCGGTCGATGTCGCAGCCTTGGGCATAGCGCAGCGGGACTGTGCCGCCGAACCGGTCAGTCAGCGCGTCCAGCGGGCTAACACGGCGGTAGGCACGAACGTTTGCCGAGCCTCCGCCCATGACCTTGGCTTGGCGAGCGTTTGGCCCAATCACAGCAATGGAGCCAACGCTTGCCGGATCGAGAGGCAACAGCCCGTTGTTGGCAATGAGGACCGTGCCGGCCGCAGCAGCTTCGCGCACAAGGGCCCGATCTTCGGGGCGATCGAGCGTCTGCTCTGCGCCTCCCCCCGTGCCATCCAGCACCCCGGTTCGTTCCATGACCGTCAACACGTCGGCGGCAACGGCATCGAGATGGGCTTCGTCCAGCTCTCCAGCCTCGATGGCGGCCCCGATTCGTTCGGCCCCGTAGTACGACCCTCGGCCCGGCATTTCCAGGCTCAGCCCTGCCCGCACAGACGCTGCGGTGGAACGCACGGCAAACCAGTCCGAGATGACAAAACCGTCAAACCCCCATTGCTGGCGAAGGACGGTGTTTAGGAGCCAGCTGTGCTCTGAGGCGTAGGTTCCGTTAAGCCGGTTGTACGAACTCATGATCCCCCATGCCCCACCCTGCTTCACGCTGGCTTCAAACGGGGCCAAGTACACCTCGCGAAGAGTCCGTTCGTCAGCCTGGGTGTCGATCGTGTTGCGCTCGAACTCTGAATCGTTGCCCACGAAATGCTTGGCAGTTACCGCAACCTTGCGGCTCTGCACGCCCTTGATGAAACCAACCGCTATCGCGCCGGTAAGGAACGGATCCTCGGAATAGCACTCAAAGTTGCGGCCCCCCAGGGGGTTGCGATGCAAGTTGATAGTCGGCGCCAGAAGGACATGAGCACCCTTTGCTCTGGTTTCGTCGCCTAACAGCTCACCCAAACGCTCGACGAGGGACGGGTCCCACGTTGCCCCCAAGACCGAACCAGCAGGGATGCACGCCGTTGGGGTTCCCGTCCCCATCAGGCCGCCGCCGCGCGCCCCGTTTGGCCCATCGGTGACCACCATTGCGGGAACCTCAAGCCTTGGAACCGGCCTGGTCACCCACATGTCTTCGCCCATAACCAGATCGGCCTTTTCGGCAAGGGTCATAGCGGCCAGCAGTGCATCTGTTCGTTCGCTCACATTCGAAGTGTGACACAGCACACCATCCCGGCGCCCGTTCGGTTCGTACCCGAAGTCCCACTGCGTTTCACTCCTCGCCGGAACTGCCGATAGTTCGCGCATGGGACAACGCAAGACCTTCCTTGGGCTCGGCCTATGGCCGAGACAACGGTCGCGACAGATGCCGGTTGCCGACGTCTATCACGAACTGATCAACGCAACCAGCGAGTACGAGGTAGCCCAAATCGCCTCCCGTGAGGCAATCGCTCGCAGTGCCGCCACCAATGCGTATCTCTTCCGTAGAACGGGCCCTGCGTTGCGCAACGCAGGGCACGAGACCGCCGTGTCGCTGTCGTGCCTTGATGCCTGCACAGACCAACAGCCTTGGCTCCTCACCACCGCCACAGATGACCCGTGCCTCGCTCCGGGCATCCGCGAGGTCGCAGCGTTAGCCCTACCCGACAGCGACGCCCTACTCGTGGTCACCCGTGGCCGCGGCCAACCCTTCACTACCGATACCCGAACCCACATGGCGACCCTCGCCCGACCAATCGTGGACGCATTGGCCAACGTCGACCGGTTGCGATCCATGGAACACATGGCGCTCATCGACGGCCTCACATCGCTGGGCAACCGCCGGCGCATGGATCGCGATCTCCAACAAACGCTGCGCAGCGCGGAGGTCTCGAACCAACCCGTGGCCTTCGCAATGATCGATGTCGACAACTTCAAGACCTACAACGACACACACGGCCACATTGCGGGCGACAAAGTGCTGCGCACGGTGGCCGACACAATCAAAGCAAACGTCCGCAGCACCGACGTGGTTTACCGGTACGGCGGAGAAGAGTTCTCTGTCTTGTTGCCAGGGGCAAGCCCCGAAGCTGCCTACAAGGTCGCGCTTCGGGTGAGAGACGCCATAGAACACACGGAGTTCCCTGGCGAAGCGACTCAGCCAAACGGTTCGCTAACCGTCTCTGTCGGGGTCTCGGGCCTGAACGGAGAAGAGACCAAGGACGTCCAGCATGCGGCCGACAAGGCGCTCTACGAGGCAAAAAAACTTGGCCGCAACCAGGTTGTCCTCACCAGCGCCGAACCTGGTTGCGGGTGAGAGGCTCAGGAACTGCGCGGCTAGGTCATGGTCACCGCACAGGCCCTTGCGCCCGTTTCCCGCTCCTGGCCCTGCGTGCCGGGTCGCTCCGGCCCAGGGTCCTGGCGTCTCGGGGCTGCGCTCTCCTATCCCCTAGGCCCCTAAGTCAGCTGAGGTTTGAGACGCGACGGAAGCCCACCACTCTGCCCAGCGACACACCAGCGGTTTCTCGCATCAGCTGAGAGAACGAAGAGTCAAGGTCCGTCGGGGAGAAGTAAGGGTCAAGACCAACCTCGCGGGCAATCTCTTTGGCCCGCAACGCGTGATACGGGTCAGACACCAGGAGCACCGTGCTGCCAAGATCGCCCAGGAACAGTGCGTTCGCCGTGGCGCTGAGCTCTTCGTAGGTGTTGGTCCCATCGACCACAACTAACAGGTCGTCCTCAGGGACACCCTGATCGCGGAGGTAACGGAAGCCTGCGTACCCCTGAGTGAAACGGTCACCCGCTTGATTTGAGCCTGTGGTCACGATAAGTGGCGCCAACCCCTGCTCATACAGTTCGAGCGCTGCCACCAGGCGAGCCTCCAGCACCGGCGAGGGGCGGCCGTCGTACTGGGCTGCACCTAAGACGACGATCGCGTCCACCAGGCGGGCCTCGTCTTGGCGACTCTGATGCCAGACCTGCACGAAGGTGAGGACAACAAAGAGCACACCGAACACGCTGGCGACCAGCACGCCAACCGCCGCGATCCGGCGTTTGGACCACCGCTTCGGCAGGCCGTCAGTCTCGCTCATGGTTTCAAGCCTGCCATGCAAGAAGCCTCTCACGGCAGCGCGGTTGAGGCGCCAAAGACGTTCCCGACCGCTGGCTATCCCACACGTTCACCTGACAGGGCCTGCGCCTCGTCGGGCACAGGCGTCTTGGGTCACGAGGGATAGGTGGCCCGACGGGCACGAAGACGAGACAACACGGTTTCGCGTGGAAGCAGCGCCATGGGCTCGAAGAGCGGAGGGCCAACGCGGCGGCCTGTCACGGCAATGCGAACCGGCACCTGGCTCTTGGCCTCTAACCGGTCGCCTACTTCGCGCACGGCATCGTTGAGCGCGTCGGCGGTCCAGTCGCAGCTGGTAAATGCGTCGATGACAGCATCGAGCACCGCGGGAACTTCCTCGCGGTCCATGGCCTTTGAAATCTGCTTGATCTCCTTCTCGACGGTCTCAACCGGCGGATCATCCGTGAAGAGCCAATCAACCTGAGACCAGATATCTGGAAGTCGGCGGAGTCGTTCCTGCACATGCGGCACCACTGCAGCGAAGGTCTCGGGGTCGAACCGCTCGGCGGGCCACGGAGCGTTCTCTCCCAGCCAAGGCTGGAGACGCTCTATGAGCTCATTGACCGAAAGCGCCCTGATGTACTCGCCGTTGATGTGCTCGAGCTTCTTCATGTCGAAGAAGGCCGGAGCTTTGTTGACGTCGGCCAAGTCGAAGAGCGCAATGATCTCCTCCATTGGCCGGACTTCAACATCGTCCTTGGGCCCCCACCCCAACAAGGCGAGGTAGTTGGCCATAGCTTCAGGAAGGAAACCATCGGCCTCAAAGTCGGCCAAGGCCACCGACGCTTTGCGCTTCGAGAGCTTCTTGCGATCTTCGCCCACCAGCAGCGGCAGATGCGCATAAATGGGGAGCGGCCCGTAACCCAGCGCATCCCACAGGAGGGCGACCTTGGGCGTGGTATTCAACAAATCCTCGCCGCGCACCACATGAGTGATCCCCAGATCGGCATCGTCGACAGCGTTTGCAACTAAGAACACCGGAGATCCGTTGCCGCGCCTGATAACAAAGTCTTCAAG
The DNA here is from genome assembly GCA_030431575.1 of Acidimicrobiia bacterium. Lineage (GTDB taxonomy): Bacteria > Actinomycetota > Acidimicrobiia > Acidimicrobiales > UBA8592 > JAUIIS01. The sequence goes on from JAUIIS010000010.1 coordinate 5,987, forward strand.
CTCCACCGCGTTGAAGACCACATTGCCCCTCACCAGGTCCGAGATCTCGATGGAACCCTCGTCGGGCGTACGGAACCGGACGCTGACACCGGGTCCGTCGGCCAAGTTGAGGTCGCGGCAGTGTCCGTCGTAGCCACCCTTAAAGCCTGTGGCCTTGTTGCGAGCGTCGATCTCGTCTTGTTTACAACCGCAGTAGTAGGCATGGCCGCTGTCCAACAGCGAGGTGACAGCTGCGAGGTACAGATCGGTGCGCTCTGACTGATAGATGGGGCCTTCGTCCCAGTCGATCCCCAGCCAATCAAGCGGCTTGGTGATGGCCTCGTAGAACTCCGGGGTGGCCAGAGCCGCGTTGGTGTCTTCGATACGAAGCACCAGCGTGCCGCCGTGATGACGGGCGTACAGCCAGTTGAACAGCGCAGAACGGGCAGAACCGACGTGCAGATAGCCGGTCGGCGCCGGGGCGAAACGAACGCGAACGGGGGTGCTCATCAGTGCTGGTCGCCTATGGGCAGAACCAGCAGAGATGTCCAATCCTTGGCGTACGTTGCGGCGATTGCAGCGGGGGTTTGGCGCAACGTGGACTCGGGAACGGCCTCAGCAATGCGTCGGGCCTCGAGATAATGGTGCGGGTTGTCCACGCGGTCGAACATGTCGCGGCGCTGTTCGACCAACTCGGTGGGGACGGTCTCGTCAAGGAACCCCCACACACGAAACGCAATCTCGAGATCGTGGCGCACAGGGGCGCGACCAAACAGCGAGGCCCGCTTGAGTGCCACGACCACCGCACCAGCCGCCGCGTCTTCCCAGCGCTCGCCGGACCGAAGATGCACCTCGTCTTTGAAGTGTTTAACCAGCTTGAGGGCATATCCCTGATCGGGACCTTGATTTCCCAGACCCTCACCGCCGGGGAGACCCCCAGGGATATCGCCGGGGCGTTGCGCCAACCAGGACTCGCCCCGACGAGGCGGCGATTCGTAGTACTTGGCTTTGGTTGAACTGATGGGTACGTAGTTGGGTGCGGCCACGGCGCCAGCGTAGTGAATTCGTGGCCCACAGCGACGGTCCAAAATGCCTCAGCGGCTCAAAGGATCGGCACTACGGTCGTGCGGAGTGCTGAGACCTCAGTGCTTGAGGACCTATTCAGCCAATGACACCAGCCCCGCAACCAGCCAATGCACGCCATTGGGCACCAGAGCGAGTGTTCATGGCCAGCGGGCTGCTCCTCCAGGCATGCTTGCGTGGTTACTGGGTTGTGTTGGCAACTCGACTCGCCATCGACCTCCAGCTCTCCCCTATCCAGCTTGTGCTGATCGGGACCTTCATGGAAGTCACAATCCTGGTGTCGGAGATCCCCACTGGGGTGGTCGCCGACGTCGTCAGCCGCAGATTGTCGGTGATCGTGGCGTTTGTGCTGATGGGATCGGCCATGTGCCTCGCCGGGTTGGTCCAGGACTTCGAGCTGTTGGTCCTCACCCAAGTGTTGTGGGGCCTGGGCTACACGTTCATTTCGGGCGCCGAAACCGCTTGGGTTACCGACGAAATGGGCGGGGCGACCGAGGTGGAACCGCTGCTCCTCAGGCGGGGAAAGCTCCAGTTCGTCTTTGCGATCTTGGGAATGGCCACAAGCGCAGGTCTAGCTGCGCTGACCACCCTGCCCACCGCCATTGTGGTCAGCGGCGCGCTCACCACGGGCTGGGGGCTCGTGCTCATCGTTGTCATGGCCGAGCACTCCTTCACCCGCCAGCGCGGAGACACCTGGGCTCAGTTTCTCGCGACGCTCCGCAATGGAGCCCGCCACGCTCGACAGGTCCCCTCGCTACGTTTGCTTGCAGTGGTGGTGTTCTTGGCCGCCCTTGGTGGTGAGGCATTCGACCGTCTCGACATCCGCCGCCTCGACGAGATCGGCTTGAGTAGCAGCGTTGACGACATCGTGATCGTTGGTGTGATCGCCAGTTTGGAATCGTTGCTCGGCTATTTCTTTGTGCGCCGGGTCGAAAGCCATGTGGGTGATGCCAGGATCCCAACAGCGGTCGCAGTGGTGATGCTGGCCGCAAGCCTGGGCGGCACTCTATTGGCGGTCGTTGCTGTGCTTCCCATCGCCGCCGCTGGACTCATCCTCCAAGGCGGTTTGCGCTCGACGCTACGCGTCCTCCATGCGGCGTGGGCAAATGCGAATACCCCGGCACAAACACGAGCCACGGTGCATTCGTTTGTGGGACAGGTAGATGCATCGGGAGAGATCTTGGGCGGGGTGGCACTAGGGATCCTGGCCACCCAGACAACGGTCCCTATTGCCATGATGGTTGGGGTGGGGCTGTATCTAGCTTCGGGCCTTCAGGCGTTGCCGGGCGCCAAGAGCCGGGCCTGAGAGGCCACAACCGGCTCGCCAGCCCAGTCGGCAACCGACACCACCGCGGCAACCAACTCGGTGCTGCGTTGCGGGGCCGGCACATTGTGCAAGTGCGACAGCATGTCTTCGGGGCGCCCAGCCTGAGACAACGCGTACATGAGCCAGCGAGCATGCAAGGCACTGGGAGTGCGGCTGAAGATCTCCTCCAGCTCCTCGACGCCACGCAGCCCGTAGGTCTCAGACACGGTGACCAGCGCAAACAGCGCCGGCGGGGCGGCCCCGGGCAGCTCAGCCAAGAGCGTCCTGGCCGTGCCATCGTGATGGGACAAGGCCGCGGTCTCTACCGCACCGACTTTGAACGAAGCTTGACGGGGGCCGCTGAGCCTCTTAGCCACGCGGTAGCTGCGCGCCTTGGCATCGTCGTCGCCGGTAGACAGCGCCTTGAGCGCCGCCCGCGCCTCGACCTCGAGCTCTTGGTCCTGGAGATCCTTCGCCGGTTGTCGGACGGTCTTGACGTTGAGGACCAAAATGAAGACCATCAAGATCGCGGCGAACTGCAAACCCCAAACAAACAAAGCCACCGCGGCAACGGCTGCTATGACTACCGAGATCTTGGCTGCCAGCCTCCAACGCTGTTCGCGGCCCCCGGGGAGAAGTTCGGCCATAACGTGGCCGCCATCGAGGGGCAACACCGGGACCAGGTTGACCAGCCCCCAGCCCAGGTTGATCCACAGCATCACCACCACAAAGAAGCGTACGTTCCCAGTGCCGTAGCCCCCAGCCGCAGATGCGGCAACCCACACAGCGAGACCGAGCAGCATCCCAGCGCCGGGTCCGGCTAGCGCAACAGAAATGTGGTGCCACCTTGTGGCATTGACCTTGGGTTGCCAGTACGTCAGCCCACCCAGGCCATAGAGCGTAATCGTTGGGGCAGAACCCAGCCGCCGAGCAGCAAACGCATGCCCAAGCTCATGAACCAAAATCGAGATAAGCGCTACCCCAACCCAGATGGCCATGCTGGCCGCTGTGCTGCCAGGCGACAAGCCCAGCAAGCCAATGAACAAGAAGAACATCCAGCCGACCATGATGGGGAAACCAAACAGCTCAAAATGAACGCCGTCCGAGTCGATGGCGGGTCGTCGCCCACGGGTCTCGGCGACCATTTCGCCTAGTGTCCTGTCCGGTTAGAGCGCTGGATAATTCGGTGGAGCATGGCCTGGTCAACAAGGCGTAGCTTCGAAGGCGCACTGCCACCCGTGCGTCGAGAAGGTACAACGCAGTTGGCCTGGGCAGGCGACAGCGAATTATGTGGCGAAATAACCTGACAGGACACTAGCTTGGCGCTAATCCACTTGAGGAGCGTCATGGAATTCAGCGAGATCATCGAAGCGTCAAAGCGTTTGGGAGTTTGGGCCCATCTGGCAACGGTCAGCCCCAGCGGAACGCCGTACATCTCGCCGGTGCACCCCTGTTGGGAAGGTCAGACGCTCTGGACAATGATGGGTGCCGACTCCGCCAAGGCCAAGAACCTCGCTGCAAACAACAAGGCCACCTACCACTGGCAGGTTGGCGACACCACCGATTTCGACAGTCTGATCGTCTGGGGTACCGGCGAGGTTTTCACTGACCTTGAGACCAAGCGACGCCTCTGGGAAGGTGTCTTTGACTACGACCTCAACGCATTTGCACCCGGCGGACCCGACGACTCCGAGGGCACTGGTTTCATGGCCCTCACGCCACGCCGTGCCGTGCTTTTGAAGACCTACGGCATGGCTGGCCGCGAGGTCTGGCAGGCCTAGTAGGCCACACCGTCTGGCGCTGCTATTGGGCTGCGCTTCCTAGCCGTCCTAAGACGGCTAACAGCGGTATGCCCACCGCTCCCAGGGTGACGAGCACCACCACAATGATCGCTTGGGGGCTTGACCAACTGACGATCGCTCCGGTGAACGATGGCACGGCGACGGCGCCGAGATTGGTGGCTAGGAGCTGCCAGCCGGCCAGCCGCTGTGCATGACCTTCGCCGACCCGCTTGCCGGTGGTGGCAAAGAGCGTGGGAACTGCTGGGGCCAGACAAAGCCCAGAGATCGCAAGCGCCACACCCACCAGCGCCAGCGGCGCCACGCTAACCACCGCCAGTGCCACAAAGGCAGCCGCGGCAGGCACAAGAACGCCTACGCGTTCCAGCGTCGCAGCCACCTTGGTACGCGACATCGACAGTCGGCCCAAGGTGGTGCCTGCCCAGAACCCCGCCACCGCCACTGAGGCGCCTGCCTCACTCATTCCTCGGTGTTCGTTGAGGTAGGTGTAGGCCCACTGGCCTGTGGTGACCTCGATGGCAACAAAGGTGGCAAACAGAGCCAACGACACTGCGGCGATCGCTAGCGGGAGCGGGGTCGTGACATCGGCAGCTCGTTGGGGGGCTTGGGTGTGTGGCCAGTGCTGGCGCACGTGACATGCTCCAGCCGCCGCGACTCCAGCCACCAAAACCGCCACGAACAGCGCAAGGCGCCAGCCGGGCAATACTGCTACCGCCAATGGTCCCATAGTGGCGCCCAGCCCGTAAGAGCCGTGGATCAGCCCGGCGCTACCGATGCGACCCAACGTGGTAATGAACGACGCTCCAAGCGAGTCGAGCACTCCCGACATCACGCCAACAGCGCCAAAGCCCACTAAGAACACGCTCCACGACGGCGCACTTGCAACCAGGGCACATGCAACGGCGAGACCAGCGGTGGCGCCGACAAACGATGCACCCAGACCGAACCGTGGGGCCAAGTACCGACTGCTGGTTGCCGCCGACATGCGGCCGAGGCCGTAGACGAGACCGACCAGCCCAAGGGCACCCAGGGACTGGTCGAGATCTTCGCGTACATCGCCCCAAACCACGCCAAGCATGGCAATGGGCACCGCGAAGGAGAAGAAGGTAAGAGACGCCGACCGCACCGCCGCCTGGTTGCTGTCGGCCATGGCCGAACCGTATCCAATAGCGGCGGTGCGTCAGCGCACTGAAGCTAGCTAATGCCGTTTGTGGCCAGGAAGTCAGCAGCCACGTCCGCGGCGCTCTCGCCGTCAATGGACACGCGACGGTTCAGTTCAGCCATCAGGTCCTCGTCCAGGGGGGCGAGGATCTCTGCGACGATTGCGTCCCAGGCTTCGGGTGCTTGCTGGTAGACCGAATCGGGCATGGTCAGCGAGACGTTGTACAAGATGAACACGCCTGGGTCTTCGACAAGGTTCAAACCAAGACCCGGGATGCGGCCGTCGGTGGTGAAAACTTCCCCAAAGTCGCAATTGCCATTGGCGGTTTCTTCGTAGATGACGCCGGTTTCGAGGATCTCGATTTGCGACTCGGGAACGGCGTAACCTGTTGCGTCTTCAAAGAGCACCAAGCCATCGGGACGGTTGGGGAACTCGGTCTCGAGGCACACGCTGGCATCTTCGTTTTCGGCGAGGTAGTCGGCCATGCTTTGTAGCGAGAACGGGGCGTCACCGTCAAGGAAGTCTGGCGCAGTGGCAAAGCCGTACGTGTCGTTGAATGGTGAGCGACCTATCCAGCGAACGCTGTTCTCGGCCAAGTCAGTCACGCACACGTCGTTGGACAGTTCGTCTGGGTCGAAGCTTGGATCTTCTTGCCCCAGGTGAACGGTCCATCCGGTGCCGTTGTACTCCCAGTAGGCGTCGATCTCGTTAGCCAACAGCGCGTCACGGTTAACCGAGGTTCCACCGAGGTTTGTGTTGTTGTTCACGGTTGCGCCCTTGGATTCGAGGGCTTGCACCAAGATTTCGCCAAGCACGATCTGCTCGGTGAAGTCCTTGGAGCCAACGGTGATCTCTTGGCCAGTGAAGTCGGCTGCTGCGGCGTCGCCGCTGACGTTGAGCGTTTCGCACTCGCCCGACGCGCCGGCGTCGCCTTCGGATTCCTCGGTGTCTTCGCCACCGGATGCGTCGTCGTCATCGTCATCGCCGCATGCGGCAGCGACCAGTGTAAAGGCGAGGAGGATCGCTAGTAGTCGCCAGAGGGTGTTTGGTTTCATTGTGGGGTTTCCTTTGCTTGCTGAATGTGATCTTGCGAAGTTCCGACTCGCAGGCGCGTCGAAGAACAATCGAGGGTCTTGGGAACTACAGCCCCCGCGGGCGCAGCGTGCGCTCGGCGATCGATGCGATCCAGTCGACGGTCAGCGCCACGATGGCGGTCATGACAGCTCCAGTGAGCAGCACAACCTCGCGACTTAGCTTGAGGCCAGCGCTGATGGTAACGCCCAACCCGCCACCGCCAATCAGGAACGCCAAGGCCGCCATGCCTACGTTAATGATGAGCGCTGTGCGGATGCCAGCCAGGATGACGGGTACCGCAAGAGGAATCTCGACTTGCCGCAGGACCTGACCTTTGGTGAGGCCCATTCCTCGGCCAGCTTCGATGACCGAAAAATCTACTTGATCAAGCCCAACCATGGTGTTGCGCAATACCGGCAGAACCGTGAAGAAGCCAAGGGCCCAAATGGCCGTCCAGGCCCCGCTCCCTAGCCAGGCGAAGGCCAAGATGAGCAACCCAAACGCGGGGGTAGCTTGACCCGACGTCGCGATGCCCAGGACAGGGCCTCCAAAGCGTCGATATTTGGGTCGGGTCAGGAACAGCCCCAATGGGATCGCAATAACGATCACTAACAACGTTGACCAAAGGGTCAGCGAGATGTGCTGTTCGAGCTGGGGCTTGAGGTTGCGTTCCCATTCGAGCGTGCGCTTGTCTTGGAAGATTGCGTCGTCGCTATCGAGAAAGCCGTTGACGTAGACGTAGAGCGCTACCGCCAGGGAGACAATGATGGCGGGCCGCACGAGCAGGCCCGCGTTGGCTCGGACCCAACTCCAGGCTGGAGACGGACTAGTTGCGGTGGCCGCGGTCATGACTGCCCGGCCGAATCTACGTGCACTTCGTAATGGCGGCGCGCCGCGGCGCGCATGCCTTTCAAGACGTCGGCTAGTACTTCGATGTCGACGATGCCCTGATACACGCCACTGTTGTCAACAACCGTGGCTTGACCAGCGTTGCTCATTAGCAACTCTTCGAGCGCGTCGTGGAGCGTGGCGTGCATGGGCAGCGTGGATGTGACCTCAACGCCAGCGGCCAGCAGGTCGGCAGGAGTTGCTGCCAGGTCTTTGTCGTTGAGCCAACGAGCGGGATGGCTCTTTGCGTCGAGCACCAGCAACGATCGCTCGGGCGACGCATCCAGCACTGTCTTCGCTTCCGTCGCGGAGGTGTCGTGGGAGACGACTGGGAAGCTGGTGCTGATGTCAATGTCGCGCACGCGTTCGAAATTGAGGCCCTTGAGCGTTGAGCCTGAGCCAATGAAATCGGCGACGAAATCGTCGATGGGGTACGCGAGGATGCGCTCGGGTGTATCGAACTGCGCGATACGAGACTGCTCGCCGAGGATAGCAATGCGGTCGCCCATCTTGATGGCCTCGTCGATGTCGTGGGTGACAAAGACAATCGTCTTCTTTAGCTCAGATTGCAGGCGCAAGAATTCGTTTTGGAGCCGGTCACGCGTGATGGGGTCTATGGCGCCGAACGGCTCGTCCATGAGAAGCACAGCTGGGTCAGAACCCAGCGCGCGGGCTACGCCCACGCGCTGGGCCTGCCCGCCAGAGAGTTCTTTGGGGTAGCGGTCTTTGAAGTCGTTGGGCAAGCCCATTACGTCGAGCAACTCGGTTACACGAGCGTTGATCTTTGCCTTGTCCCAGCCGAGGAGACGAGGGACCGTGGCAATGTTCTGCGCAATCGTCTGATGGGGGAACAGCCCGATCTGTTGGATGACATAGCCGATGCGGCGGCGCAGCAGATCGGGGTTCACCGAGGTGACGTCTTCGCCGTCGAAGATGATGCGCCCCGAGGTGGGTTCGATCATCCGGTTGATGAGGCGCAACGTCGTGCTCTTGCCGCAGCCCGATGGGCCAACAAGCACGAGGATTTCACCTTCGGGAATGTCGAGGTTCAGCGAGTCGACCGCGGGGATGACCGATCCGTCGTAGGTCTTGGTGACACCCTGTAGCGAGATCATTGTGGCTGGTTTTTCCACACCGGTAGCGCTGTGCTGGTTGGGCGCGGGGTCGATGGGGCTACTGGCTGTGCTAGTCATCGCAAACCTGACGGGGTGGTGAACTTCCGGATGAGGGTGAAGATGAGATCGAGGATGAGGGCCAACAAGATGGTGAAGACGACACCGGTCCACATACGCTCGACCGAGCCCGGGTTTGGGTAGCGGGTGAGCCCGTCGTTGATGTAGACCCCGAGGCCACTGCCGCCAACGAGAACCGCAATGGCGGCGATACCGACGTTCAAAAGGGCGGCGACACGGATGCCGGTGAGAATGACCGGCCATGCCAAGGGCAGTTCGATGCGGCGAAGGCGTTGGAAGGCCGAGAAGCCCATACCTTTGGCTGACTCGACAACAGCCGCATCGACTTCCTCGAGACCGGTGACTGTATTGCGCAGGATGGGAAGAATGGAGTACAGACCCAGGGCAATGAGCGGACCGCGGTCGCCAATACCGATCCAGCTGACCGGGATGAAGATTGAGAACAGGGCTAGGGACGGGATGGTCAACAGGATCGAGGAGATGCCGACCACAATGCCTGCCAAAGCCTTGACTCGGTGGACCAGGATGCCCAGCGCTGTTGCGATGAGGACGGCGAAGAACATGGACGTCCCCACGAGCTGCGCATGATCCCATGTGTGACCAAGGATGGTGCCCAGGCCTTCGTCGTCGACGACAAAGTCCCAGAAACTGGAGTACGCACTGGTATCTGAAACCAACGCGGGAAGCTCGCCGATGCCATTTGCAAGGTCGGCCACGCCGCCGACGACATCGTTGTCTGCAGCGGTGTCTGCAATGAACAGGTACCAGATCGACGCGGCGGCGACCACTAATCCAAAGAGTCCCCGGACGGGTAGGGGTTGCCGACCCTCTGAAGGTCCAGAGGGACTTGTGCTTTGGCCACCAGTGGGCGGAGAGCTAAGCGTCGGGATCGGCTATTCAGTCCTAAGTCTTCACTAAGCCTGCGGTATGGCAGGGCGACGGGCAACGGCACCGACCTTAGCTGGCCGCCGCCGAGGTTCCACCAATCCGATCCAGGTGGCACCGGCGCCAGCCTTGACGGTGAGGCGGGCTAGGAAGCCGATACAGCCACGAGCGCCGCTGTGGCGCGCCAGCTCAGACCGCCGGTGGTATAGATGGAGCTATGGGTCATGACCACGATCACGGCGCGGGCCTAGCTCGCGCCGGAGAGCGCCATAAGGGCAGGCTGCTTGCCGCGTTCTTGATCATCGGCATCTTCTTTGTCGTGGAAGCAACAGCCGGCGTGCTCACCAACTCACTGGCCCTGCTTTCCGATGCTGGGCACATGCTCACCGACGTCATCGGCCTCGGCATGGCACTGGCTGCCATCCAGTTGGCCTCAAAGTTTGAAACCAAACACACAAGCCAACGCTCCTCGCACACCTTCGGCCTCTATCGTCTCGAAATTCTGGCCGCATTTGTCAACGCGCTGCTCTTGTTTGGTGTGGCCATCTGGGTGCTCGTTGAAGCCGTACGTCGCCTCTTCGACGATCCCGAAGTCCTGGGCGTGCCCATGCTGGTGGTTGCTGCCTTAGGCCTCGCCGCCAACATCGTGGCCTTCCTCCTTCTGCGCGAGGGCGCCAAAGAATCGCTCAACATGGAAGGGGCCTACCTTGAGGTCCTCGCAGACACCATTGGCTCGGTTGGCGTGATCATCGCCGCAATCCTGCTCGAAACGTTCGGGTGGGGATGGGTCGACCCGGTGATCGGCGCCGCAATCGGCCTATGGATCCTCCCCCGAACCTGGCACCTAGGCCGCAAAGCAGTCCGAGTTCTCCTCCAGGCCGCCCCACCCCACATCAGCGTCGACGCCTTGGCGGCTGACCTGGCTGCGATCAAAGACGTGGTCGACGTACATGACCTCCACGTGTGGACCTTGACCTCAGAGATGGACGCAGCGTCTGCGCACCTCATGACCCTCGAGAACGCAGACGCTCATGCGGTGTTGGATCAAGCACGGCACATTCTTGAGCACAGTTACGGCATCAGTCACGGCACCTTCCAAGTAGAACCCGACAGCCACAAGGGTTGCCACGAACTCAGCTGGTAGCCCAACCAGCAGGGCCCGTGCGCTGGACGGTGCCCGTGCCGCTGGCCGTGGCTGTAACTTTGGCCAATGATGGGGCTATGACCGACACCGTCTTGCAAGATCAGCCCGCTCCTCGCGTTACCCGCCTCACCCTCAACCGGCCCGACAAGCTGAACGCCCTCACCTACGAGATGGTCGAGGCCCTCCATCAGGCCCTCGACGACGTAGACCAGGACCACGACTGCCGCGCCGTGATCTTGACCGGCGCTGGCCGCGGCTTTTGCGCAGGCCTTGACCTCAACGGTTTCGGCACCGTGCCCGGCACCGAGGGGTTAGGCAGGGTCCAACAGGGAATGGCCACCCAGCAGTTGATTGCAGAAGTTGTCCACCACATGCGCGACGTCCGCCAACCAATCATCTCTGCAGTTAACGGCGCTGCTGCCGGCGGAGGATTCGCCTTCGCCTGCGCTAGCGATATCCGCTACTGCGGCGCGAGCGCAAAGTTCGGTACCGCCTTTGTTCGCCTGGGGCTATCTGGTTGCGATATCGGGGTCAGCTGGATGCTGCCTCGTCTCATCGGCGCCTCTCGGGCGTGGGAACTGCTGCTCACGGGTCGAGTGTTCGACGCCAACGAGGCCGATCGCATCGGTTTGGTCAGCAGGGTTGTGCCCGACGACGCCCTCGATGACACCGTGCTGTCGGTGGCAGCCGAGATTGCGGCTAACAGTCCCTTCGGGGTCTGGATGACCAAAGAGGCCATGTGGTCAAACTTGGAAATCCCCAGCCTCCGCGCAGGCATCGACCTTGAAAACAGGAACCAGATCATGGCCAGCCAAACTGCTGATGCTCGCCTGGGCATGAGCGGCTTACCTGGTCAGCCAAAGGACTGGACAAACAGTTAGGAGGCTGGTGGCGGCCCGCTCTAGAACGGCTGTGCCTGGAGACAAACGCACATAGGCTAGGGGGGCACCGGGTATCACCGCTGCGAGGTCAGCAAGGAGACTGCCAGCATGGAACTACTCGAAATCGAAGAGAAGCACCAGCTCAAGCGAGAAGCAGCGGCTGCTGTGCTGCGCGATATCGCCGACTCGCTGTCCCGTCACAACAACCTGGAGTTCAAGCGGGACGGCCTCCGTTACACCGTCGCGGTAGCAGACGATGTGGAGCTAGAAGTCGAGCTCGAGATCGAAGACAGCGGTTCGAGTCTCGAAATCGAGATCAGCTGGTAGCCGTCGTTCCTCGCTGCGCTCGTCACTAACCGAGTTTCGGCAAAGCCGAAACATCGCGATCGCCCAGGACCGCAAGGTCTGGACGCGGGCTCGTTGTAACTCGGCACTGGTATGCACGTCTGGTGGGCATGCAGATCCACCGACTCCTTATCAGCGCCCTAGTCGTTGTCTCACTCATGCTCAGTGCATGTGGCGGGGGCAGCGAAGAAGACAGCGCAACAAACGACGAATCGTCCACCGACACACCTGAAGCATCGAGCAGCGAAGAGCCCGAGCCAACCGCAACAGCGGAGCCAGAGGCAACCGCCACGGTTGCGCCCGACCCAACCCCATCGCCGGAACCTGAACCAGCGTCCGAACCTGAAGCCCCAGCGACCGAAACCATCATTGTCGTCTATGACGACGGCACCATCGACTTTGGAGCCAGCGAGGCCAAAATGCGAGAGCTCTATGGTGCGCCAAGTCCAGTTGGAGCTTTGGCGTGGTTCGATGCACGGGGCGTCGACCCAGCAATCGCTGCTGAGGCACACCGAGCGCTTCTTGAGACGTTGGACGCAGAGTTGCAAGATGTGCTGATTCCGTTCATGACGATCACCACCGTCACCGCATGCGAAGCAGGTTCGCTTGGCTGGAACGCCCCTCAATTCCTCGAGCAGTACGTTGCCTGGAACCTGGCAACTCAGGAAGGAGCGCCAGCCGACATCGAGATCTTGGCCCAAACAGTTGGCCTTGGTGCAGTAAACGCTGCCGACGATGTGTGCCCCAACGACACCCCATCGGTCGGCAGCGGTCAGCCGGAACTGCCCCCTTCCCCCGACCGTGCCGCCGAGGAAGGCTCCGCCGACTCAGCATCTAGCGGCGCACCACAGGGCGCCGATTTCCTCGCCGCGGTCTCCCAACAGACCGGCTGCACGCTGGGTGACACGACGACCGGTGGCGAGGCCGAGCTCGACTATCAGCTGACGTTGAGCGCCCTCGGTTTCATCGAGTCATTCGACGAAGCTGAAGCCCTGCCAAGCGGCGCAACCAACTGCGCCGCAAATGGCGAGCGCACGTCGCAAATCAAATTCTGGCAGTACGGAAGCATCGATGAGGCAGTCTTTGCCGCAAAACCCATTGCCGTTGCCGAACCGAACGCCCAAGGATCCTGTTGGGCACTTACGGCTTACTTCGACATCCTCATCCTGGCCGTAAGCGGCGAGGGCGCCTCGCCAACCGCTGTCCAAAACATCGACTCGCTCGCACCATGGGACGCAACCGTGGTGGCGTCGGGCGGGTCCTGCTGAGCAACGACAAGCCCAACGACTCCTGCGCAACCGCTATTGGTTGCGTGGGGGACGCAGCACCAGCGAGGGCGTCTGCCTCTTGTATTTCTGGTATGCAGGTTCGTCGCCCCACTTCTTGTTGGCTCGGGCCTCAAGCAACGGCACGCCGCTAACCCGGGTCAACAAAACGTAGACAAACACTGGTGATATGAGCATCACCCAACGCCATCCACTGAGGATGGGCAGGGCAATGATGGCCACGCCGGTCCACAACACGATCTCGCCGAAGTAGTTGGGATGACGGCTCCAGGCCCACAAACCAACGTTGATGAAGCGGCCCTTGTTTGCGGGGTCCGCTCGGAAGGCGCTCTTTTGTTGGTCTGCTGCCACTTCAATCCCAAAGCCTGCAAGCCACACCAACAGGCCAACAACAGCGAAGACACCGAAATCCTTGCGTTCTGCGCTGGTGATGACCGAGATTGCGCAAGCCACTGTCAAGAAGACCCACAGGCCTTGCACACACCACATCATGAAGAAGCGCAGCGCGTCGTGCTTGATCTTGTCGAAGCGGCCATCGCCTCCATCGCGCTTGACGCGGGCAAACAGGAAGCTCCCCAAGCGCATTGCCCACACGGCAACGAGCGCGGCGACCAGGACGCCACGCGCGTCGAGGTCATCAGAGGCGGCAACTGCGAAAGCGGTGACCGTCAGATAGGTGATGCTGCCGGTGAGGTCGTAGTAGTGCTCGGTCCGGTTCGCGTAGGACGGCACGAAGGCGACCCACTGGATGACGAAAGCAATAATGCCGCAAAGCGCAAAGACCGCGATGTCTCCTTGTTTCACGCTGCCCTGGCTGCCTGCCAGTGCAATAAGCACGCCGATCCCCAGGCTGGCCACGATCCCGATTATTGAGGTTCGATTCCAGTTGCTCATGCGCTGCTCTCGTTCATGGCGCCGAGACTAACGCGGTGACCCCACGCGGCAACAGCCAGCGGTGCTTCGCCCGCTCCAGACGCACCGACGCAGCCGTGGGAGCTGTGGACGTGGCAGGGTTAGGGCATGATCGAACGCTACACAGCAGCCTTCCCCGGCCTCACCTTCACCAACCCGCGCGATGGAGTCCTCCAGCTGACCCTCGAGGGGCCCGGGCTCAACTCGGTCGATGCCCACAAACACAGGCAACTGGCCGACGTCTGGTTGACCATTGACCGTGACCCCCAGGTGCGGGTCGTGCTGCTTGCTGGCGCGGGTCGCGGGTTCAGCTCGGGCGGCAGCTTTGACCTCATCGAGGAGATCGCTGGCGACTACGCCACCAACCTGCGGATCCTGCGCGAAGCCCGCGACATAGTAATGAACGTCATCAACTGTTCGAAACCGGTGATCTCTGCAATGTGGGGGCCGGCGGTTGGGGCCGGTCTGGTGGCTGGGCTATTGGCCGACATTTCAGTCGTAGGGTCCAACGCCAGAATCATCGACGGGCACACCCGCCTCGGCGTGGCGGCCGGGGACCACGCCGCTATCTGTTGGCCCATGCTGTGTGGCATGGCAAAAGCCAAGTACTACCTCCTGACATGCCGCGACCTCTCGGGCGCCGAGGCCGAACGCATTGGCTTGGTTTCGCTTTGTGTCGATGACAGCGGCGGCCCTGAAGCGGTCATGACCGAGGCGTTGACCATCGCCGAAGAGTTGGCGGATGGCGCACAGCAAGCCATCCGTTGGACCAAGCGAACCCTCAACCATGCCTATCGCATGTTCGAGCCTTCCTTTGATGCCTCGTTGGCCTATGAGTTCCTTGGTTTCATGGGCCCCGACGCTGCCGAAGGTGTCGCCAGCCATCGCGAGAAGCGCGCCCCAGACTTCAGCACTGGTCCCACCAGCGAATAGCCAGCGAAAAACCCGCCCAGGGTTTGGAAGAGACCAGAGCGGGTAGACCCGCGAGCAGCTCCGAACATAGGACTCGTCCCGCAACCATGATTACCGACCCACTCAGCGCGCTGGCCGTCCTGGCATGCGTCGCCTTCATCGCTCCCCTCGTCGCCGACCGCATTGGTATCCCATCGGTCATCTTGCTCCTGGGGGGCGGGGTGGCCTTAAGCGGCACGATCGATCCGGATGAAGTGTTTGGTGAACTCCTCTTCACCGGCGTTGGTGTCGGCGTAGCTCTCCTATTGTTCGAAGGTGGCCTGACGCTCAACTGGAGCCAACTCCGGGAGGGTCGAGCGGTAGTCGCCCGGCTGGTCACCTTCGGTGCGCTATTGAGCTGGGGCATCGGTTCTGTGGCAGCAGTACTTGTGCTCGACGTACCAACCGAAGTCGCCATTCTGATTGGCGCCATCCTCGTGGTCTCGGGACCCACCGTGGTGATGCCCCTCCTTCGTGTGGCTCGACCCCGCGAACCTTCGGCATCGATCTTGCGGTGGGAGGGGATCCTGATCGACCCGCTAGGGGCGGTCCTGGCCGTCGTCGTTCTTGACGCTGTCCTCGAAGAGCGATCAACGATCGGCATTGCTTTACAAGCAGGAAGCACGCTGCTCGCAGGCGCCGCCGTTGGAGTCGCAGTAGCAGCAGCCACCCTAACTGCGCTTCGGTTCCGGGTGATCTCCGATCACTTGCACGGTAGCGCCACGCTGGCCGCGGTCTTGGCGGGCTATGCGTTGGCCAATGAGCTGAGGCCAGAGTCGGGCCTCATCGCTGCCACGGCGCTAGGCATGGCCTTCGCCAATCAGCGGCGAGTGCCCGTAGCGCACATTGTCGAGTTCACCGAAGGCTTAGCGACAACTGCTCTTGGGATGCTCTTCGTGGTTCTTGGCGCACGCGTGAGCATGGGCGAGATCGTGGACTATCTGCCCCACAGCTTCGCCATCGCTGCCGCACTCGTCCTGATTGGACGCCCGTTGGCCGTCTTGGCTGGCACCGCCGGGTCGAACATCGATCACAAGAATCGAGCGTTCCTCATGGTGCTTGCACCAAGAGGTGTTGTCGCCGCTGCTGTGGCTTCACTCTTCGCCATCGAACTCGAGCATGCCGGACTCGAGCCGGGGCCAATGGTTCCTGTCGTCATGACCGTTGTCACGGTTACCGTGGTCCTCGCCGGGCTGACGGCCCGCTTGGCAGCTCGCAGACTCAAGATCGCCGAGCCAAAACCCACCGGAGTCGCGCTCATTGGCGGTGGCCCATTCGCGGTCGAGTTCGCCGAACAGTTGTTGCGCCAGTCCATCCCCGTCATTCATGTTGCGCTCCAAGACGAATGGATCGATGAAGCCGTAGCCAAAGGCCAACTCGTCTATTCCGGTCGCCTCGACAGCGAGGACTTCATCACCACAATGCAAAAAACTGGTGTTGCAGAAGCCGTCGCCTTGTCAGGCGAAAGCCACATCGACACGTACGTCCTGGAACGCACGGCCAGAATCGTTGGCTCAGACCACGTTCATGGCTTGGCTGTACCAGAGCTTGATGAGGACAGCGGCACGGATAGCCGCATCGAGCCAAAGCCCATCTTGCCCCGGACGTTTTCGGCTTCTCGCCTCAGATTTCTCTTCGGTACCGGCCTTCGCGTCAGAACTGTCCATGGGCCGCGGCACCCACGGTCAGGCTGGATCACGTTGTGCGTCGTCACAAGCGCTGGGTTAGTGCGGTTTACGGACGACTCAACCGACGTGGCGCCGGGTGACGCCGTCGTGCAGCTGGGACCGGGCCTTACTCCGCAATCGTCCTGACGCACCCACCGCTGGTCCAGCACTCGCCGGCTCGCACCCAACCGTGACTGTGGGCACACATGGTTTGGGCGACGGGCTGTGGGGGTAGTCCACAGGTACAAGCTCGTCCCCCAAAGATGGAAAGGTCCTATGAACACCGAACTCCAAGAACGGTCAACAGTCGACGAAAAGCTGGACGCAGTTGAGGAGCGCCTGCCTGCGCTTCCGGCCGCAGTCTTCCGGCTCCAGCGAACGGTCGCGGAGCGCACGCTGTCCTCGGTCGGTGACGCCGCAGGTGCGGTAAAGGGTTCGATGTGTGCCGCCAATAGGGCCGCAGCAACTGCCCTCAAGACGGTTACTGGCACCGCAGAGTGGGTCGCCAACCGAACCTTCAACACCGCGTCGACCGGAACGAAAACGCTGGTCGGCCAGACCAAGGCTCAGGCAAAAATCGCGGGTGACGCTGTCGTGGAGGAGATCAACGACCTTGCCGACTCGGCTGCCGACTCCGCCGAGAACGCCTCCGAAGCCATTACCGACGCGGTGAACGCCACCGAAGCTGAGCTCGACGAAACTCCAGTTGGTTCTGGGCCTTATGAGTCCTGGACGAAGGAAGAGCTGTACGCACGAGCGCAAGAACTCGACATCGATGGGCGTTCGACTATGACGAAGGACGACCTCGTCGTCGCTCTTCGGGCGGCTTAGCTCGTCGAACTTGCAGTGTCACTGAGGGCAACGCCAGACGCGTTGCCCTCAGTCGTTTTTGGCCTCGTCAGCTCGCGACACGGTAAGCAACGTGGCATCGTCTCTCAGGGTCGTCCCCGTAAGTTCGAGCAGCCGTTCAACAACTTCACGTGCGAGATTATCGGCGCTGCGCGCAGGTGCACGAGCCGCACTGGTCGAGAGGATCTCGTGGAAGCGACGATCACCAAGAACCTCGGCCCCCTCGATCATTGCGTTCTCGACAATGCCGTCGCTGTACAGCGCCAGTGTTTCGCCAGGGCCGAGTGCCAACGCCTGAACGATCGGAGCCGATGTCTCACCCGAGATCGCCATTCCCAACGGCAGGGCTGGTGCGAGCTCAAGCTCCGATACCTCTCCGTCGCAGACAACAAGGGGCGGGAGATGTCCCGCGCTTAGCCAAGAGCCCTGGCCGGTACCGATATCCATTTCAACCATCACGGCGCTGACAAAATCCTCATGCTGGCCAGCGGCAAGAATGGCCTCCGTTACAGCTTGGGCGATGCCTTCTAGGTCTCTGCCGTCTCGGCGTGCTTGGCGTAGCGCGCTTGTTGCCAGCGTGGAGGTGAGCGCTGCTTTGAGACCGTGACCCTTTGCATCGAGCACGGCACAGAACAGGTGGTCGCCCAAGAGCGAGTAGTCGAAAACGTCGCCGCCAGTGTCGTAGGCAGGTTCTACAGCAGCACCAAGCCTCACGCCGCCGACGCTCAGCTGGACCGGAGGCAGCAGCGCCCATTGCATCTCTGCTGGAAGGGCCATCTCCCGCCTCCGACCGCTGAGTTCCAACACCTCGCTGGCTGGCCCGTTTGCTCGCATCGAGGCACCGACGAGGTAGGCCAAGGCCGCTACGTCGTCGTTGGAGACATCGTCCAAGGCAAGTGTCAACACGCCCAAGCTGTGGCCCAGATGACGTATTGGTGTCGCGTGCGACCACGCTGGTGCTTCGCGCAGCTCTGCAACGCTGTCGACGCTGGCGCCAGTCGTGATCGAAATCAGCTGTTGGTGCTGTTGATCCCATACCCAGACATCGATTTCGGCGAGCCCCGCAATGAGCTGTTGCAGTTCTGCCAGCAGCTTCGGTGTGGGCTGGGAGGATAAGGCCCAAGCTGCCTTTGTCCATGGAACCTCGCTCATCTTGTGCTCCTATCGCGTACTGCCCAACGGCAGCCTAGAGTGCAATGTGTGGCAACTGCAGCGGGAGAGGGCGATGACAACTAGCCCTGAATCCCAAACCCCGAAATCGTCGCTCAGGCTCGACACAGTGAGTAACCCCGAGTGCACCGTCGTGTTGGTGCGGGGCGAAATCGACGCGTCCACAGCTCCCCAACTTCAGGCAGTCGTCGAGGGGCTAACCGAGGAAACCTCGGACCTCGCCTTCGATCTCGCCGAATTGCGGTTCATGGACTCGACTGGCCTGGGTGTCATTGCGTCAACTATCAAGCGCTTAGAGCCTTTTGGGGCCAAGCTTGTGCTCCGCAACGTGCCCCAGATGGCCGAGCGGCTCTTGGATATCAGCGACCTCAAGCGCTTTGTCATCATTGCCGACGACTAGGAGACTGCTGAGTAATTGCTGTCGACCAGGGTGCCGGTCGTCGTTGGCAACCACAAGGCGCGCAAACCGACACTCCTGGTAGTGGAACGGAGGTTTGTGGAACGCAGTGGGTGGCAGCGAGGAGCGGTGTACTGGGCGGTCATGAATTGCTCAGCAGCCTCCTCGTTTCCTGTCAGGTCGTGGCGGAGTCGCTAGTGGCCTGGATGCCCAGCTGAAGTCATCTCATCCGCGTACTCGGCACCGAGCTGTGCCTTTTGTTGGTCGGTGAGCGCTCTTCCACCGAGCTGAAACACTTCGTGTTCTTCTTCCTCAAGATGATGGAGAAGCCGGTGCGACAGCTCCCTGGCCGTAAGAAGCCACTGGCTGCTGGACATGTCGTAGGTCTCTAGCTGCTCCACGAAGTCATCAAGTTCCTTATGTTCGGCCACGCTGTGTCGCGCCTTTGCTTGCGTAAGGTCTTGACCCATGAGCGGGACGTAGAAGAAGCGCTCCTCAAACTTTGCGTGATCGTGGAGTTGGCTTCGGAGGTCGTCGAACAGGGTCCGGCGCTCTGCTGAATCACCCTTGGTTTCCAGCAACGCTCGCACTAACTCCCGTTGACGGTCGTGGTCTTGTCGCAATGCTTCAAAAATATTGTCCATGCCATGCAGACTTCCCGCCATCGAGCATAACGAAACCTCCCCGCTGGCCATTTGTCTCGGCTTCTGGCGGTTTCGACTGGCTCTTTCAACTTTCGACTAGCTCTTTCAACTCTGGTGGAGCAGGTTTAGCCATGCCCAACACGGGGTAGGCCGCGATCACCTCGACAAAAGGTTGCTGATGGACTCACTTCTGAACCCTGCGCGCTAGAACGCCTACTCAACACTGGAGAGCTACCATGAAGACCGCTATGACTACCCCCGAGCCTTCTCGACTAGACCTGGCAGTTGACGCCGAAACCATCCGCCTAAGCGGGATTATCGACGCCCACACTGCAGAGCAGTTGCTCGATGGCCTGCGCACCGCTGCGACAGACTCGGATACCGTCGCCGATTTGGGCGGCGTCGATTTCATCGACTCATCAGGTCTGCGGGCACTGGTGACCGTTCATCAGGAACACGTAGATGCGGGCGGCCGTCTACTACTGCGAAACCTCAGCCAGCCGGTCACTCGACTCCTTGAGATTACCGGTCTGTCCGACCACCTTCATGTGGACCAGGAGTCGGGATGAAGTCGGCCACCAATGGCTCTCGACATGAGATGGAACGTCAGCTCGCACCCACCACAGATACCTTGAACGAGGCACGACTCGCCGTGGGAAAGTGGGCTTCCAAACACCCTCTGTTCCAAACTCGGCTCGCCGATATCGAACTCGTCGTTAGCGAGCTCGCTTCGAACGCAATCGCAGCCAGCGACGGCGAGCCATACGAGGTTTCTGGACGTGTCCACGGCCAAGAGCTTCGCGTCAGCGTGTCGAACAGCGCACCCTTGAGTACACCTCCTCCCCCCAGTAAATGGGGACCAGAAGACGTGCTTGCACCGAGTGGACGCGGCCTTTCTATTGTCCGTGGTATTGCCGATCACGTGACCGTCACTCGCGACGGCGGCATCGTTTGTGTCACCGCAACGTTTCGAGCCCGATCTTGACCGCTCACCAAGGGCAAGCGGTGCCTTGCCCTTGGGAACCATGAGGTAAGCCAATGCCTTCGCGCCTGCTACCGGGCCCAACCGTCGACGGGATCCAACGCCTCCTCCAACGCTACGCCACTGATCTACGGGTAGATCAGGCATCCGTTTGGCTGGCAAGCGAGGACGGTCAAGGCCAAGTCGTCAGTGCAGCTGGCACCAGTGCCACGACGCCCGATGCCGGTCACCTACTGGTGGTAGAACGCGGAGGACCCCTAATTGTCAACGACATCGCCAACGAGCCGCTGATCACGCTTGGAGGCCCCGGCGTGCGTTCGGCGCTCGGCATTCCACTGACCGACGCTACGAACGTCGTCGTTGGTGCCTTGCTGGCCACCTCGAGCACGGAGCGGACGTGGTCCAACACCGAGATCGAGCGCGGGGGTGACGTTGCCGCGGTTCTCGCTGGGATCATGGAGATTGCCAAGCTGCTGCACCGAGTAGGCGAGCGAGCCGAAACTGCCTACGAGATCGCCCAAGCGGCCCGGACTTTACAAGAGTCGCTCCTGCCACTGCGCTTACCATCGGTTGATGGTCTTGAGATAGGTCGGCTTTATGCGCCAGCGGCGGAGAACACGGCGATCGGCGGCGACTGGTACGACGTTATTCCCGTAGCCGAAGGTGTCTCAGGCTTTGTGGTCGGCGACGTTGCCGGTCACGACATGCGGAGCGCAGCGGTCATGGGCCAGGTACGACACGTCCTGGCATCGCAGTTACGAGACCGTGGGTCACCGGCCACCGCGTTGCTCGCTACGGACCGCTACTTTGCGGACATCGCTGAAAACGTGATGGCCACTGCGGTCGTGTTTACGATCGACCAGCGGGGGCACGTGGAGCTGGCGCTGGCTGGCCATCCTCCCCCCATCCACATCACGGCCGGCAGTGCTTTGGCTCTAGACACACCACCGGGGCCCCCACTGGGGCTTGGCTATGGCAGCTACGCAGATCATTCGCTCGATCTTGAGTTCGGTGAAGCGCTTGTGGCCTACACCGATGGCGTCATCGAACGCCGCTATGGCGACCTACGCACGCATATTCAGAGGCTCGCGACCGCACTGCAACAAGCGAACCCGGATGTGGACGGATGGCTGGAGGCGCTCAAGGCCTCAACAGCGAGGACCGGCGCTGTCGATGATGCCGCGGCACTCGCGGTGCAGCGGGTGACCCAGTAGCCACTCCGACTATCCTGTCCATATGAATAGCACGAGTGGTCCGGTGGAGATCATCGAAGGCGCCGCCATAAGGCTCGCCGAAGACTTGGCCGTCGTCCGTAGCGGCCAGGATGAGCACGGACTCGAGCCAGGACCTCACGATGATCTTGCAACTGACGCCTTCGCCACGGCTCTCGTTGATGCCTACCAACAAACGCTGTCGCCGGGCTACGTGACCCGGCTTGGGATCTCGCTTGGTGCAGTTGTGCAACTCATGGAACTCGTGGGGGCCAAGCGGGCCGAAACAGCCAACGGCCACCGTTGGGGCCTTGTACAGCGACACTTCCACGCCGTCGCGACAGCGATTGCCCCCAACTATCCGGATCGAGTCGGGGAGTTACCGTCGCTGCATCTAGCGGTTACCCCAACGTCGCCCATTGCGCGCTTCGACATGGTTGCCCAAGCAGCCAGCAGAGCTGGCGTGCTTCGGCTAGCCGATGCCGCAGCATGGGTTGGCGAGCTAACACAGTCTTTGCCTGAACTTTCCAACGAAGACCTTGCCGCCGGCGAACTCTTCGAGCTTGACGTTCTGCCAACAATCTGAACAAACCCCATATGTTTGGGCAGCCTCCGAACGGGGTAACACCCAAGCATGAACGCAACCACTACTTCCAACGACCCGCACGCGGTCTCGGCCTCCTGCGGCGTTCTTGTACTCACCAACGATGAGGATGACCCCGGCATGGCTGCTGGCCGTGCCGCGGCTGCGGAGATTGCTGCCCGCTGCGGTGTTCCTCTAACGCTTTACGACCGCTCGCAGGAAACCTGGGGCGATACGCAGCATCCCGAGGGTCCCCTTTCTTTGGATAGCCCGGGTCTGGAAGAGGCACCACATCTCAGAAGCCAGCTACGGGCGCTCAAGGACTCATTTGATGTCTTGGGGCAAGCGTGGATAGCAACGCTTCCATCGATCACTAGCCTAGGCACAGCCCTGCCGGGCATCGACGCCGATGTGGTTGTGGTGCCAGCGGCAATGTCGCGCAAACTCTTTGAGTCTGCCCTACCCGCAAACTCACTTGTTGAGCTCGTCCGCAACTACCTTGACGGTGAGGAACACCTAACGGCCTCGGTGGTTGAAGTCAGCGACGACGGAACTATCGCATCGGTCACCAGCTAGCACGATGCCTCCCGATCCCATCATTCTGTTTGCCCAGACGGCCACTGACCTAGACGCGTTGAGCGATGCGCTCGGCAGCGGCGGCGTTACCGGATTCGATTGGTTGCGCGCTGGTGCTGTCTTCATCATCGCCGTTGTGGCATCACGCATAGCCAAGGCCATTCTTAGACGTGTCCTGTGCCGACAAACAGATGCGGCGGTTGCGGATCTCATTGCCCGCCTGATTGCATATGTCATCGCCATTCTTGGGCTTATCTATGCCCTTGAGCAAGTAGATGTGCGGGTGGGTCCGTTGCTCGGCGCCCTTGGCATTATCGGTATTGCGGTCGCCTTCGCACTCAAGGACATCCTCGAAAACTTTGTCGCTGGTTTATTGCTTCAATTCCGGCGACCGTTTTCGTACGGCGATCAAATTCAAAGCGGAGATATCGAAGGCACGGTCCAGTCCATTGATGCGCGATCGGTGACGGTGCGGACGCCCGACGGCGAGACTGTGCACCTCCCAAGCAGTCAAGTAATCACCGACGCCATCGTGAACCACACCGAAGGCGGAGCACGCCGCACCACCATCCCGTTGGGGGTGGCCTACGGGACCAATCTGCGCCGGGCCAGAGGTCTTCTACTCGACGCGGTGAAGGGAACGAGCGGCGTCCACCCCGACCCAACCCCGGAAGTCCTCCTCACTGGTTTCGGTGACTCAAGCATCGATTTCGTGGTTCGGTTCTGGCACGACCCATCGATCGCTGACCACTGGCAAATCCAAGACGCTGTAGCTTTCGCGTTGCATGATGTTTGCGACGAACATGGGATCGAGATTCCCTTCCCCCAGCGGACGCTCTGGATGGCGTCGAGCTCGTCGAACAATGGCGCTGCAGAAGACTAGGGCCACTACTCTCATTGGCCGGAGGATCCAAAATGCAGTTGCCAGCGAAGATAACCATGGAGCTACCTGCGAACACACGGTTCGTAGCGACAGCTCGTCTGACCACAACAAGTCTGGCCGCCGAACTCGAATTCAATATCGACGCCATCGAAGACATTCGGGTCGGGGTCAATGAGCTGGTGAGCGTCGTTCTGGAGTGGGCCGAAGACCATGGCGACCCAGAGATCGAAATAGCCTGGACGCTCTACGACGAAAGCCTTGAGGTTGCTGCTGGTGTGCCTGGCGCCACCGAAGCATCCAGCGAGACAGCGCTCGATATGTTGACGGAGCAAATCTTGGCAAGCGTCGTCGATACGTACGAGGTTGGGGCTGGTTGGGGCCGCATCATGAAGAAGCGACATGTTGCGTGAGCGAGAGGCTCACAGACGACGAGGCGCGCGAGCTCTTTGTCCAATATCAGCAAACACGTCGCCGGCGCATCCGGAACAGGATCGTCGAGGCGCACATAGGGTTCGCCCATCACATCGCGCGTAGATACGCGAACCGTGGCACGAACGAAGATGATCTTCGCCAGATCGCCCTTTTGGCCCTCGTGAAGGCGGTAGATCGTTTCGACCCGACGCATGGCGCGGCGTTTACGAGCTTTGCCGGACGAACCATCGAGGGCGAGATCAAGCGTCACTTCCGGGATGCGACATGGGCGGTGCGGGTTCCTCGGTCAACCAAGGAACTGCACCTCCAGGTGCGGCGCGCAAACGACGACCTTCACCAAGAGCTGGGCCGCTCCCCCACCGTCGACGAGGTGGCGCGGCATCTTGACGTCGATCGCGACGCCATCATCGAGGCTTTGGGCGCTTCGGCTGCCTACACTGCCACCACGCTCGAAACTTCCGCACCCGGCGAGAAAGACGGCGGCGACCGATCGGCACGTCTCGCACAGCGAGATACAGAGCTAGAGGGTTCAGTCGATCGACTGCTCGTTGAGGAATTGTTGGAGAAGCTCCCCGAACGCGAACGCAAAATTGTCCGCCTTCGCTTCTTTGATGAACTCAGCCAGGCGGACATTGCCGATCAGGTGGGTGTCAGCCAAATGCACGTTTCGCGGCTTCTTCGGCGCTCGATGGCCGCTATGCGACGAGACGCAGAAACCTAGGATTCCTTCGCCGCATCCCGAGAGTTTGCCACTCGAAAGGTTTAGGTGATCGCCGTCGGGGTAGACACGGATACATGTCCCCCCAGACCAGTCCCGAAGTAACTGTGCCCGCACTCACAGATCTCACCGACGACGAAGCCAAAAGGCTTCGCCGGCTGAATGCATGGTTCGGCCTAGCGCATTTGATCTCAGGTGCACTCATGATCGTGCTGTCCAACCAGTTCAGCCTTCCCATCACCACCACGTTCTTGGATGGCATCCCTGGTGGCGCGGTCGATCCCGAGCGGCTGACCAACCAATTCGATGTCCGCCTCGGCTATGCAACCGCAGCGTTCCTGCTGCTGTCGGCCTTCTTCCACTTCCTCATTGTGTCCCCAGGCTTCTTTCAGCGTTACCTCAACGAGATCCGCGCCGGACAGAACCGGTTTCGGTGGGTCGAGTATTCGCTCTCGTCATCGCTGATGATCATGATCATCGCCATGCTGGTGGGAATCTCCGACATAGCTGCGCTCGTGGCGATCGGCGGTGTTAACGCCTCGATGATTCTGTTCGGCTGGCTTATGGAGGTCGCCAACAACGCTGAGGCTGATGAGGTTTGGTGGACACCGTTCATCTTCGGGTGTTTCGCCGGAATCGTTCCTTGGGTCGCGGTGGGCATCTACCTCTTCGGGCCAGGTTCTGGGGTCCCGACCTTTGTGTATGGCATCTTTTTTACGCTCTTTGTGTTCTTCAACATCTTCGCCCTGAACCAGTGGCTCCAATACCGAGGGGTAGGCAAATGGAGCAACTACCCCTACGGCGAGCGTGTTTATGTGCTGCTGAGCATCACGGCCAAGAGCGCTCTGGCTTGGCAGATCTTTGGCAACACCCTCGCAGGATAAGCAGCTCAGTCGACCACAACGGTCTTTGCGTTGACAAACTCCTTGATACCCAGGTCAGCCAGTTCGCGCCCGTAGCCAGATTCCTTGATGCCTCCAAAGGGGAGACGAGGGTCTGATGCGACTAGCGCGTTGACGAAACAGTTGCCTGCGTCGAGCTCGGTTGCGGCGATACGTTCGCCCCGCTCGAGGTCGGTTGTAAACACTGCGGCACCAAGGCCGAAGTTTGTGTCGTTCGCAATACGGATTGCGTCTTCTTCGTCAACAGCACGGATGACGGCCGCGACCGGACCAAAGGTCTCCTCGTCATAGACCGCCATTCCCGGGCCGACGTTGGTGAGCAACGTCGCCGGGTACCAGGCTCCGTCCCTGGCCGGCACGGAACCACCGAGGACAAGTTCGGCGCCGGCTTCGACGCTCTGCGCTACTTGGTCGTGGAGCTGATCGCGCAAGTCGACGCGAGCCTGTGGCCCGTAGTCGGTGTCCTCGTCGTGCGGATCTCCCATAGCCATCTCAGCGAGATGGCCGGCCAAAAGCTCGACGAACTCGTCGTGTACGTCAGCGTGCACGATGAAACGTTTGGCCGAAATGCAGCTCTGTCCGCCGTTCAGCATGCGGCTGTTGGCGCACGTTTGTGCTGCTGTGGCTAGGTCAGCGTCCTCGAGCACCAAGTAGGGATCGCTGCCTCCAAGTTCCAGTACGGCCTTCTTCAACAATGAGGCCGCTTTTGCCGCTACGGCCGACCCAGCTGGCCCGCTGCCGGTGAGCGTCACTGCTCGGACCAACTCGTGTTCAAGTATTCCTTCCACTCGGCCGGAAGGGACAACGAGAGTCCGAAAGAGTCCGTCGGGGGCTCCGGCGTCACGAAAGAGTTGGTCAAGTGCCAGGGCTGATCCAGTCACAGCCGAGGCGTGCTTTAGGAGCGCGGCGTTGCCCGCCATGAGGGCCGGTGCCACGAAGCGGACTACTTGCCAGAGCGGATAGTTCCAAGGCATGACGGCCAGGACAACCCCGAGCGGGGCGTGGTGTGTGTAGCTCTTGCGGCGCTCGGTCCGGTAGCTAACGTCGGCCAGGTAGCTCTCGGCGTGGTCGGCATAGTGACGGCACGTTTTTGCACACTTATCAACCTCCGCCCGCCCCTGGGTGACTGGCTTCCCCATCTCATCTGCCATGAGTGCAGCGAGTTCCTCACGGCGCTGATCGAGACGGTCGGCCGCGGCACGCAACACCGCTGCCCGGGTGGAGAAGGGCTCGTCTTTCCAAACCTGGTGCTGGTTGTGGGCGAGCTCAATTGCGGCGGCGACCTCTCCTTCGGAGATGATTGCGTAGCTGGACAACGTGGTGCCCGTTGCCGGGTTGGTCGTGGTGATGCTCATCTGCTTCTCCTCGTTACTAGCTGTTCTGATTATTGATGTTTTCAAGCACTCGAAGCCTCGCACGGGCCATGGGTAGCAAGTCGCCTTCAAGGACCTCGTTTGTCGAGTAGTCGATGGGGCAGTCGATAATTGAAACGCCGGACTCGCTAATCGCACGATGCAGCACTTCAGCGAATGGACGGTCGTGACTAACCCGATGGCCGTTTGCGCCGAAGGCCGCGGCTAACTGCACGAGGTCCGGGTTACCCAACGAAACGCTTTCGCGAGGACGATCTTGTTCCTCCTGGTGCCATCCAATGAAGCCGTAGGCGTCGTCTCGGAGAACCACAACGGTGAGGTCGAGGTCGAGCCGACAGGCTGTCTCTACGTCTTGGACGTTCATGAGGAAGCCGCCGTCGCCACAGACACCCACGACGGTTCGATCCGGATGAACCCGCTTGGCTTCCATCGCGGTCGCCAACCCAGCCCCCATCGTCGCCAAAGCGTTGTCGAGTAAGAGGGTGTTTGGCGCTTCACAGGAGTAGTGGCGGGCGAACCAGAGTTTGTAGGCCCCATTGTCCAAGGCAACGACGTCGTGGGGTTTCAGCTGGCTCCGAAGCTCTCGAGCGATGTTCAGCGGTGCTGGCGGGAAAGAACTCTCCGTTGCTTCCTCCTCTTCCAACAGGTTGACGATGGCTTGCCGTCGGGTCGCCATCTCGTCAGGGGGCCGGCGCTGTACGAGGGGCACCAGGTTGTCCAAGCTCGACGCGCAGTCGCCAACGCACTGCACCGTTGCTTGGTAGCCCCGCTCCAGCGGAGCGGGCCACGGGGCGAGATGGACAATCGTGATGTCTTCTCTAGGGTTCCAGGCCAAGGGCGGGTGCTCAACGGGAGAATAACCAACGGTCAGAACCACATCGGCGTCGGCGATCGCTAGGTGCGCATAGTCGCCACGGTGCATACCCAGTGTCCGCATTGAGAGTGGGTGGCTTTCCGGGATTGCACCTTTGCCCATCTGCGTAGCGAGGACCCCTATGCCTGTGGCTTCGGCGAAGCGGGTCAGTGCGTCGGCAACCGAGCCTTGTGTGGCGCCACCACTCGCCAAGACTACGGGCTGTTCCGCCGAATTGAGCAAGGCGGCAGCGAGGCCCAGCGACGCGGCCGTAGGACCGATGCTCGGCTGTGGGGTCGGCGAGCGCTTCGTCGTTACCTCCGCCCCGGCCACGTCCTCGGGGATCTCGATCAGCGCCACGCCGGGGCGCCCCGCAACTGCCTGAGCGAACGCCACGTCGATCACGACGTCCACGTTGGCGGGGTCGTGTAGCGTCACCGCAGTCTTCGTGACCGGTCTCGCGACGCTGGTTACATCGAGCACCTGGAAGGATCCCTCATCGTTGTCTCGCAACGGCTTCTGCCCCGTGATCGCTACTACTGGCATACCACCGAGTTGTGCATGTGCCAGTCCAGTAACGAGGTTGGTTGCGCCTGGACCGAGGGTCGCCAAGCACACGCCGGGCTCACCAGTAAGCCGCCCATGTGTCGCGGCCATGAACGCGGCGTGTTGCTCGTGCCTGGTCGCCACAAACTCGATGTCTGAGCGACCCAAGGCCTCTACGACAGCTAAGTTCTCCTCGCCGGGCAACCCAAAAACAGTTGCTACGCCGTGCGCCTCGAGTCGAGAGGTAAGCCGCTGTGCCACGTTTTGCCGTTCTAACGGCTCCATTCCGTGTTCTCCTACCCGTGGGCTGCCGTGCAGCCCACAACCTTGTTGTCGGTGTTTCCTCGGCGGCCCGCAAGTACCGAAGCCGCCTGCCTGATCCTGGACCCACTTCTGCCTTACGAAGCGTTGGCAAAGACGAATTTGTTTGTGGCGATGAACTCAGCTTCAGCTTCGGGAACCTGGTCCGCCGGGAAGATGGCGTCAACCGGACAGACGGGCATACATGCATCACAAGCGGTGCATTCGTCTGGATTGATGTAGAGCATCCGGTCGCCATGCAGATAACGGAGCTCTGGATGTGGCTCAGCGGTGTTCGCAACCTCGCCGTCCTCAAACCGGGCAACCAGGTGACCGTCGGCAATCTCATAGATGCATTGGACCGGACAAACCTCAACACATGCCTTGTCTGTGACGTCAAAACAGGGTGAAGTGATCACGTAGGGTTCGGTGCTCATAAGTAGGTCCTTTCAGGGATTCGAATCAAGTGCTTGCGAGTCTTCGCACAGCTATTCATCGAACGATCACGACCGAGCATGGTGCGTTGTCGATGAGGAAGTGCCCCACTGAGGGGTCAAGCAAACGTCCCCAGAATCCTCGATCGCGAGACCCGATCACGATGAGATCGGTTGATGCATCCGAGGCAGCATCGCAGATAGCCGTTCCTGTGTGACCACTGGAGGTCTTGACCTTTGCATCGACGGGAAGCCGATCTGCCTTTGTCTGCGCAGTCTCCGCGGCAGCGTTTGCCGCTGCTGCATCAAGATCAGCGTGAAAGTGGGCCGCCGTAGTGAAGGATCCAGCGCCCCACGCCCCAAGTATCAGGGGCTGGTGGTCGGCGACACTCAGGACGCTGTAGCTGGCGTCGCGTCCAAAGAAGCTGAAGGCTGCATCTACGGCGTGACGCGATTCGAGCGAGTTATCGACAGCTATCAGCACGTTCATAGTGAGAGCCCTTCTTCTTGCGGTTTACCTAGGCATACCCACCCTCGGGAGGACTGAAACATCGCGTGACATCTCCGGACCGCAGTCGGCAGAGCGGGTGGCATCTCGCATGGCCCGTGAGTTCCAAAGATGTGACGTGGTCGGTCTGCATTGGAGGCACGAACCGTTTAACGACTGGTCAACCTGGGTAACTCCTGGCTATGAACGCTCAAAGCTTTTCTGCCCAATCTTCAACAACACTCGTTGACGTCCTCCGCGACCTGCGATCTGCTGGTTTCGGCGGCCAGTTCGTTCCTCAAAAGGATGGATCGATCAGATGTACGAACTGTTCCACAGCGGAAGCTTCGGGCGCTTTCCAGGTCGCCGGCTATCGCCGGGTTGAAGGCGCCAGCGATGCTGCTGACCTCAGCCTTGTCGCGTGGACGCGGTGTCCATCCTGCTCCACTGGCGGTGTCCTCACGCTCGGATACGGCCCCAATGCGACGCCCAGCGACGAGGCGGTTTTTTGCGAGCTTGAGCTCGATACGTCGAACGCTCCAGGCGCAACGCCTCGAGAAGCAAGCTGGCCACAAGAAGCAACCTGATTGCGCCAACCACGTCAGCTTGAATGAGACAGGAGTTCCAATGAAGAAACCAATGATGACGTCGGACCCAAACCACGATCCAGCGGAGATACCTCCACCACGCACACCCAACCCAGACAAGGTTCCGACCACCCCAATCCTTCCGGACCCAGCGACACCAATCATGCCTGGTTCGCCAAGTCCGATAAGCCCAAACGAGCCTCCCCCGCCAGCGAAGCCTGATCCAACGGTCCCGCCGACGCCAGAGGTCCCTCCACCACCGTCATGAAAGACCCCATGCCCAAGAGCGCTCGCCGTAACGCCGAAGCCAACGCCCAAACGGCGTTGCAGGTCGGGTGGCTTGCAAAAGGCTTTGTCTTTGTGGTCATCGGCCTGCTCGGCCTCGAGGTGGCTTGGCGCGGGTTCTCGACCAACGACGCCGACCAGAAGGGAGCGCTGGAGGCATTGGTGGAGTATCCGGTGGGAAGGGTGGCGGTCTTTGCGGTATCAATCGGGCTGCTGGCGTATGCAGCGTGGCAAGTGTGGGCCGCAATCACCCAGGACCACGAAGACGACGAGATGGATCCCGGCGAGTTGATACACCAGCTCAAGCGGGTCGGGTGGATTGGCCTTGGCCTGGTTTACGCTTTGCTCGCCGTCACCGGGGTTCAGATAGCTCTCAAGGAGAATGGCTCCTCACAAACCAACGGCGGCCCCACTTCGCCCTCCGGTTTGGCCAGCCGCCTCATGGACTTGCCCGCAGGACAAATCCTGGTCGGAACAGTGGGGCTGGGAACCATGGCGGTAGGCCTTTACCAACTCATCAAAGGACTTCGACGGAACTTCCTCGATGACATCGAAACCGCCAGCCTGCAGGAGTGGCAGGTACGCGCGCTGCGACTACTCGGGGCTACAGGGTTCATTGCTCGAGCATCGCTCATGGGAGTCGCCGGGTGGCTGCTCGTCGACGCGGCCCGCAAGCATGCACCCGAGCGGGCCGCAGGCATTGACCAGTCGCTCGATGCCCTCGCAGGCGCCCCCGGTGGACAGGTACTCCTTGCCATGTGTTCCCTAGGGCTGATCGCAGCTGGAGCGTATGACATGTTGACGTATCGTCGGCAGCGAGTCGACGAGCTGGCATGAACCCAGCAGGCCGAGCGCGACCCAACAGCGCGAGCAAACGCTGCACGCGATCAAGGCCGGGCACCGAAGTGGCCCCGCCTTGGGACTGTGGAGTTATCTGATTTTGGCGCTCCGTCAGCTAGAGCTGGTCATCTCTAGTTGCCGCTTTGCACTCGAGGCGCTTTCGATTTCGATCGGGCAACGAACTGGGCAGTCGCTGAATCAGGCAAGCTGAATCAGGCAAGGAGACGCCGGTCTCTAGAACGCGCAAAGAGGGCGCCCTAGATCGGGCGCCCTCTAGCAGGCAGCATTTTTCGTAGTCGGGATCCGCCGCCCAGGTAACTGGCTAGCTCAACGCATCTTTGACGTCGTCAATCTTGCTTTGGGCCTTGTCTGCGAGATCATCAATCTTCTCTTTGATCTTGCCAGCCTCCTCTTGGCGATCGCCTTCTTCTTTGAGGTCTTCATTGTCGGTGAGATCGCCAGCTGCTTGTTTTACGCGTCCTGCAATCTTGTCTTTGTCAGCACTCATTGTGGTTCCTTTCGTTGGGTGGTAGCTCGAACAGGGTTGAGTCAGGTCAGACTCGTTTGGCCAAGAAAATGATGGCCAGGATGATCAGGATTGTGACGAGTACGCCGCCTCCAATAACCATGATGAATAGTCCTCCTCGTATCGCTCGTGGCGACCCGGGTTGGCCACCATTAGCACTACGACGGAGCTACCCCGACAGAGCCGCGCCTAAACCCAACGATTCGCGAAACTTTCAACGGCGCGCAGCAGCGCGCAAAGGGTGTGTTGCCCGCGCGCTGGCTTCGGCGTCCCACGTGTCGCCTTGGGTCACCACACCCGTGTGGTCAGCTAGCCATTGCGAGCAGCGTCGATGGTTGCGTCGATCTCTTCTTGGGTGACACCGCAGGCTTCTGCTGCTGCGATCACGGGCACCAACGACTCGTCGCTGAAAGTAGCAAGACCGGCGGCCAACAGGTCGCCTTCGGTTGTGTCGGCAAGCAAAGTCTCGCCCGTGCACACCGCCTTTTGTGGGTCGATCCCAACCCCAGTCATCACGTCGAAGAGCGTGCCTGCCACGAGCCCTTCGGGGCGGTCGGTGCCAAAGGCGCTCAGGTCGAGCTCCTCGGCCGACTCTGGCGTTGGCGTGGGCTCCGGAGTTGGTGCCGGCGTTGGCGTCGGCAACGCAACGGGCGTGAACTCAACCGCCTCGGCTGTACCACTGTCGGTATCCGCGGCCGTGTAGACCCCGACCACCACTGCAACCATGATGACCGCAGCCACTGCGGAGGCGACGACACGATTGCGATCCACTGATGCAAGTCGCACCGCGGTTTCGTCCGTGGTGCTGAGCAAGTTGCGCTGATCTGCCCAGACCAGCAGCGGCGGAAGGACAACCAGTGCGGCAAGCAAGGCGATGGCCACATTGAGCGTGACGATAATGCCGAAGTCGCGCAGCAGCGGCAACGACGACCCAATCAGCACACCGAAGCCGCCAATGGTTGTGGCTGCGGAAGTGAAGAAGGCTCGACCGGTTCTAGCAGATGCCTTGTCGGTGGCGTCTCGCGGTTCCAAACCGTGCTGTCGCTCCTCGAGGTAGCGCGACAAGATCAGCACCGAGAACTCG
>JAUIIS010000202.1 GCA_030431575.1 Acidimicrobiia bacterium
CCTGCGAGATCTATCGGCTGCTAGCCGTCACGACGCCGTACGTATGGTTCCCCAGGACGGTTTCCTCTTCGACACCAGCGTGGCCGAAAACGTCAGTTTCGGTAGGCCAGGCTGCAGCCGAGCGCAGATTGAGGAGGCGTTCGCCAGCCTCGATCTCCACTGGTGGGTCGCGAACCTGCCCGATGGGCTCGACACCGAGGTAGGCGAACGCGGCGAGAACCTCTCGGTTGGCGAGCGTCAGCTTGTGGCGTTGGCTCGTGCACAGCTTGCAGACCCCGGAGTGCTGATCCTCGACGAGGCTACTAGCGCGGTCGACCCCGAGACCGAGGTCGCCCTAACGTCGGCGTTGTCGCGCCTCGCAGAGGGACGAACGACTATCTCCATTGCTCATCGGCTTAGCACGGCCGAGCGGGCCGACTTGGTGCTGGTGTTCGATGCAGGCGAACTGATCGAGACGGGCTCGCATAGCGAGCTGCTAGCACTTGGCGGAACCTACGCCGGTTTGCACGAGTCTTGGGTGGGCAACACCAAATCCAGCTAGCTCGGTTCCCGAAGCGGCCTTCAGGTCACAGCTTTGCTGCATGTGGCTCACAGCTTTGCTGATTGTGGTAGTACAACGACGGCGCTATTGGTGCGCCAGCGAACTCCCAGGAGACTTCCCATGACCAGCACACAAGACGAGTGGGGTTGGGCAACCAACGGCGACATCAGGCTGCGTTGGACCCGTCGCCTTGCTAACACCGCTGACACCCGCCAGCTCTTGCTAGTCAACGGGTTAAGCAGCCCTCTGGTGTCCTACGAGGACGGCTTTGTAGACGCCCTCAATGCCCGAGGCTTCGACGTGGTGCGCTACGACAACCGAGACGCCGGCCAGTCAAGTGGCACCGAAGGCGGGTACACGCTGGCCGACATGGCCAACGATGGCATCGCCGTAATGGATGCTGTTGGTTGGGACAACGCCCACATCTTTGGGATGAGCATGGGCGGCATGATTGTGCAACAGCTCGGGATCGACCACGGATCGAGAATCAACTCTATTTGTTCGGTGATGTCCACCACCGGCAACCCAAAGTTCGGTACTCCAAGCAAGGAAGCAATGGAGGCCTTGCTGACACCATCGCCGGACGAGCGCGAGGCCTGGCTGGAGCAGCGAGTCCGCACCGAGAAGATCTGGGCGTCGCCCGCGGAATACACGGTGGAAAGCAGTCGAGCCAAGGGCGAGTTGCTCTACGACTACGGCGTACAGCCACGCAATGTCATCAACCAGTACAACGCCGTGCGCAAATCCGGCAGCCGCGAAGACGCGCTGGCAAGCGTGACGATCCCAACGCTTGTACTTCACGGCGACAAAGACACGCTGTTGCATATGAATGGCGGGCAACGCACCGCCGAGATCATGCCCAACGCCAGGCTGGTCATCCTTGAAGGCATGGGCCATGACCTGCCCCCGTCTTATTGGCCCCGCATCGCCGACGAGGTCAGCGCGTTCGCTAACTAGCGAGCCCACCGATCCTCGGGCACAGAGTGGCTAGGGTCACCAAGCGACGCCACCGATAGCGTGCCCCAGCAAAACCGTGCCTAAGTGGTCCTGCGGGGGTACTCATTGGCTAACCTCACACCGAGCTTTCTCGACTGAGGAGAACCCCGTGAGTAAGAGTCCTGTGCGCGTCACCGTTACCGGTGGCGCAGGCCAAATTGGCTACGCCTTGTTGTTCCGTATCGCTAGCGGTCAGATGTTGGGCGAAGATCAGCCCGTCATCTTGCAGCTGCTGGAAATCACCCCCGCCTTGGGCGCCCTCGACGGCGTTCATATGGAGCTCGACGACTGCGCCTTCCCGCTGCTTGAAGGAGTTGTCAAGACCGACGACGCCAATGTGGCGTTTGCCGATAGCGATTACGCACTTCTCGTTGGTGCCATGCCCCGCAAGGACGGTATGGAACGTGCCGACCTCCTCGAAGCCAACGGTGGCATCTTTGGCCCACAAGGCAAGGCCATCAACGACAACGCCAGCAAAGACATCAAGGTGCTCGTTGTTGGTAACCCAGCCAACACCAACGCGCTCATCGCGCAGGCCGCTGCCCCCAACATCGATCCGGGCCAGTTCACGGCCATGACCCGTCTCGACCACAACCGGGCAATGACCCAGGTGGCACAGAAATTGGGTGTCGCAGTCAGCGACGTCAAGAAAATGACGATCTGGGGCAACCACTCAGCTACTCAGTACCCCGACCTGTTCCACTGCGAGGTAAACGGGCAGAGCGCAGCTGCAGCGGTCAACGACCAGGCTTGGCTTGAGGGCGACTTCATCCCCACCGTGCAAAAGCGTGGCGCCGCCATCATCAAGGCCCGTGGTGCTTCGTCAGCTGCTTCAGCCGCTAACGCTGCAATTGACCACATGCACGATTGGGCGCTTGGCACGCCCGATGGCGACTGGACATCCATGGCCATCCCATCCGACGGCAGCTAC
The DNA here is from genome assembly GCA_030431575.1 of Acidimicrobiia bacterium. Classification (GTDB taxonomy): domain Bacteria; phylum Actinomycetota; class Acidimicrobiia; order Acidimicrobiales; family UBA8592; genus JAUIIS01. Next base: position 2,469 of record JAUIIS010000202.1, read on the forward strand.
GGCGTCCCAGAAGGCATCATCTCGTCGTTCCCCGTCACCTGCGCCGAAGGCAACTACAGCATCGTTCAGGGCCTCGACATCGATGATTTCAGTCGCTCACGCATCGATGCATCAGCCAACGAGCTGGTCGAAGAACGCGACGCCGTCAGCGGCCTCGGCCTGATCTAAGGCGTTATTGGCTATTGGGGTCAGACCCACAACGTTGACCCCGGCGCAAGAACGTGCAAGGGATACCCCGAGGGGTCAACGTTGAGGGTCTGACCCCTGGGCAGGCGCGCTAGCGGAAGCCTTCCATCTCTTCGACGGTTTTTGGCCAATCGTCTTTGAGGAGGCGCGAGAGGGAACGGTCGGCCAGGATCTTGCCGCCCGTTTGGCATCCGGGGCAGTAGTTGACTTCGTTCGCGGCGTAGGAGATGCGTTGCACCTCGGTGCCACACACTGCACACGGCTCTCGGAACTTGCCGTGCACCACCATCTCTGGGCGGAACGCAGTGACTTTGGTGGGCCAGCCGTCGGCGGTTTCTTCGCGCATACGATCGAGCCAAGCCTGCAGCGTGGACTGCGTGGCATCGTACAACCGGTCGATCTCTTCTTCGCTGAGCTGCTGAGTGCGTTTAACCGGCGACAGCTTTGCATGCAGGAGGATCTCGTCGGAGTACGCGTTGCCAATGCCCGAGAACGTGCGCGGGTTGGTTAGACCCCGCTTGAGGGTCCGGTTCTCTGCGGTGAGACGCTCGGCAAAGGTCGCGCGGTCTATCTCGAGGGGTTCGGCACCGCCGCGGTCGTGCTCGTCCAACATGGCTTCTTCGCCCCGATGCAACCACACCCGCGCCCGCTTCTTCTTCGCCACCTCGCGCAGTAGCAGCGAGGCGTCGTCGAACCGGATGAGGATGAGTCCGTCTCGGCCCGGCTTCGCATCGGGTTCTTTCAGAAAAAGGCGGCCTGCGATCATTAGGTGAATGACTAAGAAGAGGTCGTCCTCAAGCTCAAACACAAGGCGTTTGCCCAAGCGGCGGGTGCCGGTCACGACCTTTCCGTGGGTTTCTCCCAAGGGCGGGTCGTAGGACTTCAGTACAGCCAGACCACGAACATCGATCCGTTGGATTTGCTTGCCCACGATGTCGCGCTCGATGGCATCGAGATACACAACAACGTCGGGCAGCTCAGGCACGGTCGTTCTCGCTCTGCCGGAAGGCCTCCATCAGTGCCGTTGGGTCTCCGTCGATACGGAGGTTGCCTTTGATGAATGCCTCTTCACTGCTGAGTTGTCCACCGCTGATCGCTGCTGCGGTTTCTTCGTCCATCCTGAACGTTACGTCTGGGTCTGCGACCATCCCATCGGTGGCGTGATCTCGATCGGCTGCCAGGGTGACTGCGTAGGCAGCTTCGGAACCATCAGCACGGCTGACCACGTACTGCACGGTCAACGCTGCTGTGGATGATCCTGGACTCTGGCCAAAGGTCTCGTTGAGGCGATGCACCCAGGCGGGGGACAAGAAGTCGGGGTCGGTCACCTCACCAGCGTACAGCTGGCTCGGACTTCGCCAAGAGCGCCAGCGCACCTTCGGCAGCGCCGGCAGCGTGCCTAAATCAACCAGCGCAGCCAGGACGACCATGCATCAGCCCAGGCTTCGTCCACCTCAACCGCCATTCCGTTCACACGGAGTGCCGGATTCGGCGTCCTTGCGTAGACGGCCTGAAGACACCGCCGAGTTTCGACACCCTGCTAGAGGCCAGCAACGTGCAACGCCTTCGGTACGACCTCGATGGTTACCTCTGCGGCGCTCACTGGTTCGCCGTCAGCCCATACGTCACCGACTTCGCCTTCAAGCCTTATAGCTGAACCCTGGAACGTTGACACGCGTGGGTGGTCCAGGTGTGAGCCGTCAAACACCTTGCGAAACCAGCGCAGCAACTCCAGGCGCCCGCATTCGCCAACAACGGTCACCTCAAGTAGCCCGTCGTCAGGTTTGGCTGTCGGACTGATCCGCATGCCGCCACCGAAGTCTGACGTATTTGCAACCGTCACGACCGTGGACCGGCATTTGTGGGTCTCTCCGTCCACGGTGAGGTCAATGTCGCGAGCACCCATGCTCCGCAGTTCGCGTAACGTCGCAACCGTGTACTTGCTGGCCCCGCGTGGGAACCGCATCGTGTTCGCCCTGGCATTGACGCTTACCGAGAATCCAGCGGTCGCGACCGACGCAGCAAAGCGGTCGCCCACGCGCATCAGGTCCACCAACGAGGCGGCCCCGAGCGCAGCATTGGCAGCCGCATCAATGCCGGTTGGAAGCCCCAGTGCCGAGGCGAAGTCGTTGCCCGTACCCGATGCCATGATTCCCAGAATGGTTGGTGTCTCGGCCACGGCTTGGACGGCGATGTGGACCATGCCGTCGCCTCCGACGACAATCAAGCGCTCGGCACCTTCGGCTACCACGTGCTTCGCGGCCTGTTCAGCCTCGAACGGCGTTGTGGCAGTGATGTCAAGCACCGTGGCCCCTCGGGCCCGCAACGCATCCTTGGCCGCTTGGGCGGCGGAACCACCTCGTCGGCGCTTGGGCCCGGGTTTCGCCAGTAGATGAACGGTCTGGTCGCCGCTCACCGCATGCTCGTTGCTGTGTGGTGGCTGACCGCATGGGTACCCATAGCTGCCCAAACGTAGGTTTCGTCGCCCCACAACGCAAAACGACACAGAGCCCCACGGCCTCAACAGAACCGCCACATGGCAGAGTGGTTGCCATGTCTGCGCCTGTAGTCGCCACCGACGAACTCCGCCATGCCCCTGGGCCCGAGTCTGCATGGCAAGAGACCTGGCACTTGAGCTTCTGGGACCGGACAGCAAGCGTTGGCGGGTACGTGCAGCTCACGTTGTTCCCCAACCAGGGCCGGTCTTGGTTTTGGGCGGCGGTGGTGGGCGAGAACAGGCACCTGGTCACCGTTGTCGAACCCGATGCTCCCTTGCCCCGGGAGCCAGGCCTTGAGATTCGCACGTCTGGGCTGTGGGCGGATGTCATTGTGCAAACACCCCTGGATCACATGACCGTGGGCCTTGAGGCGTTTGGGGTGCAGCCAGAGCACCCCACCGAGATGTTTGGGCGTGGCTGGGGGGATCGCGTCCCTTTGGGTTTCGATCTCGAATGGGAGAGCCAGAGACTCATGGGGGCGACCGGCCCGGCCCGATACGACGTTGCCTGCAAGGCGCACGGCGAGATCTTGCTTGGCGACGAAACCATTGATTTCGATGGGTTTGGGCACCGCTATCACCACTGGGGCGCCGCTAGCCCATGGGCCACCGGGTGGGCTTCTGCCGCCCTGCGCATGGATTCGGGGCAGGCGCTCTTTGAGCTCAGCCCGATCCCACGTTCCGAGGGTGCTCTGCACGTCGATGATCACGCGCCAAGTGGGCTATCGCGCACGCTCGCCCTCGACGGTCTTGTCGAGGTTGCCCAACTGGCAACACCAACGGGTGCCCTCGACCTCACGCCCGTTGCCTGGGCGCCCCTAACTGCGGAGACGCCCGGAGGTGTCGCTCACCTCGATCACGCGCTGGTGCGGTGCAGCGATGGTTCTGGAAACGCCGGCGTCGGCTGGGTGGCAGTCAACCAGCCGCAGTAGTTGCCTCCGCTGGGCTCTGCGCTCGACGTTCTGCAGCAACAGAAATCCCGAGCACCAACACGAACGCGGCCACGGTCAACGCTGTTGGCCAAACAAAGTCGGCACCACCGTCGGGCCAACCCAAGGCGGTGCCATCAACGGCTTCGTCAGACTCTTCTGAAATGATGCCCACACCATTTGGCCAGGGCCACAGCACCCGAACGCTGCCGATCATCAGACCAATCAAGGCGGCCAGCACCAGGTCTTTGTGGCGATCAAGGAGCCAGCTCAACAGTGTTGAGAACAGTGCCAAGCCCAACGTGGCGCCTGCCATGAAGATAAGAACCCCACCCAGTTCCCGGTCATTCACCGCAGCCAAGAGTGGGGCGTACATGCCCATCATGAGCAGCAAGAACGAACCAGAAATCCCCGGCAAAATCATGGCGCAGATGGCAATGGCGCCAGCCCCAAACCACTGCCAGGCACTTGGCGACTCCACTGCTCCGGACTGGAATCCCAAGAGCACAAAGGCAATAACCGTCACCGCA
>JAUIIS010000203.1 GCA_030431575.1 Acidimicrobiia bacterium
GAGCGGCTCGAGGGGGCAGCGGTCAACTCAGCCGCGCTAGAGGAGGTCGACACCGCATGACACGTGCCATCTACCCAGGATCCTTCGATCCCATCCACCGTGGGCACCTAGACGTCATCGAGTGCGCCGCGCCGCTATTCGCATCGTTGGTGGTTGTTGCCATGTACAACCCCGCAAAATCGGCCGGGTTCTTCACGCTCGAGGAGCGCGAAGCCATGATTGCGGAGTCCGTGGCGCATCTGCCCAACGTTTCCACCGCTCGGGCTCCCGGCCTGGTGGTGCACGCGGCCACCGAGCTCGAAGCCGACTGTATTGTCAAAGGCATCCGCTCTGCCTCAGACCTCGACGTCGAGTCCCAAATGGCACACACCAACAAGGCAGTGACTGGCGTCCAAACCGTGCTCTTGCCGGCCGAGCCAGCCAACGCATTCATCTCGAGTCGTTTCATCCGAGAAATCACCAAGCAGGGCGAAGATGTGACCGCATTGGTCCCTGCGCCGGTGGCCGAGCGGCTCCGCAGAAAGGTTGTTTCCGCACATGACTGATCAGTCAATAGGCGATGCAGGTGCCCCTGAGGGCACCGGATCTCCGTCCCCGTACACCGCGCCAGAGGTAGAGCTTCTGCTGCGCCAGCTCACCGACATCATCGAGGCGGCCCGCCCGGTACCGTTGTCTGCTTCGTCGATGATCAACAAAGACGAAGTGCTCGAAATGCTGTACGACATTGGCAATCGTTTGCCTGACGAGTTGCGCTCGGCCCGTTGGTTGCTCCGAGAACGCGAAGAGTTCTTGGCTCGAGTTCGTCGCGAAGGCGACGAACTAACCGATCTCGCCCGCGCTCGTGCCGAGCGCATGGTGCAAAACACTGAGGTGGTCAAGGCCGCCGAATCCCGAGCCCGCCAAGTAATCGAACACGCCGATGCCGAAGCTCGTCGGCTGAAGATGGAAGCTGAAGACTTCTGTGACCAGAAGCTTGGCAGCTTCGAGGCGGTCCTCGAGCGCACCATGAAGGTGGTGTCAGACGGTCGAGCCCGGTTGCAGGGCGATGTCTTGCACGACCTCGCGTCGCCAAGCGATGCTTTGCACCCTGCCGGTGCCGCCCCGGACCAACCTATCGATGCCGAACACGCCGGTTTCTACGATCAGGACGACGGTGGACACCCCATCTGAGTTTGGCGGGTCCCGCCAGCAGATCGTCGATGGCTTCGTCGTTGATGTGGTGCCGTTATTGCGCTGGCCCGGCAACCAGGCCGAGGTCCGCCTCGACGAACCGGCCCACCAGCTGGCTACCTCAGCAGCCGAGGTCATGCGGGTCCAGGGCACCGTTGTTGCCGAGTCCATGTCTGACAGCCTGCGGGTCAGCGGCCCGGTGTACGCGCTCTGGCGTGGCCAGTGTCGACGATGCCTCGAAGATGCAACGGGCGCCACACTGGTCGAGGTCGACGAGATCTACGAGCGCAACCCGGTGGAAGGAGAGACCTACAGGCTGGCGGGCGAAAAACTGGACCTTGAGCCAATGATTCGCGAAGTCGTGTTGTTGAGCCTGCCGCTGGCTCCGCTGTGTAGCGATGACTGCGCTGGCCCTGCCCCGGACCGGTTCCCCGCAACGGTCGAGTCCGATCCGGCAAGCGCCGGCGCAGCTGACGCCGACGGCGGCGACGACGCAAAGCCGGTCGGCGACCCGCGTTGGGCCGCCCTCGACGCCATTACGTTCGACGACAACTCCTGACTAGTCGGCGCTGCTTGCCTCGCAGGACCGTGCCGGCTTGCGGCCTTCTGGCTAGCGGCGCTTCCCGAAGAGGTTCGTCGCCAGACCGGCGGCGCGCCGGTCGCTCGACGGGTGAACGATCTGAACGTATGGGCGGGGGAGGGAATCTGTAGTGGGGAAGATAAGATTTGGAGCTTGTGTATGGGCACCAGGTCTGGTGCTCTCCGAACGAACGAACGCTGGATCGCATCATGGCAGTCCCCAAGAAGAAGACCTCAAAGGCCAAGAGCCGGAGCCGCCGCAACTCGGCGTGGAAGCTGGGCGCGCCCGCGACAAGCCGGTGCCCGCGCTGTGGCTCGGCCCGCCGTCCTCACCATGTGTGTGGGTCCTGCGGCTGGTACGACGGCCGCGAAGCCCTCGACCTCAACTAAGCCCTATCTACCAAAGGTGAACCATGAGCGTTCCTGAGCTGCCCGTCGCTGTCGACGCTATGGGCGGTGACAACGCTCCAGAAGCCATTGTGGCTGGGGCCCGGCTCGCTCTTGCCGAAGGCATCCCAGTTGTTCTTGTCGGCCGCCCCGACGCACTGAGCGATGTCCATGACATCCCCATCATTGCTGCGTCAGAAGTCATTGCCATGGATGCCGATCCTGGCGCCAGCGTGCGCAAACTCAAGGATTCCTCTCTCGTCCGCGCGGCCGAGGCCGTGCGAGACGGCACCGCCTCAGCCATGGTTGGCGCGGGCAACACCGGGGCCACCATGGCCTCGGCGCTGTTGCGCATTGGGCGCATCAAGGGCGTTTCGAGACCGGCGATCGCCACGCCGCTGCCGGTGCCGGGTTCTACCAAACCAAACGTCCTGCTCGACTCTGGGGCAAACGCTGAATGCACCCCCGAGATGTTGGCCCAGTTTGCTGAGATGGGCGCTATCTACGCTCGTGACCGCTTTGGCGTGGCGTCGCCGCGTGTTGGGTTGCTTTCAATCGGCGAAGAAGCTGGCAAGGGCACGCCCTTGGTGAAGCAAACCTATGGTCTGCTCACTGATGGGGCTTGGCAAGAACGAGCGCAGTGCCAGTTCGTTGGCAACGTCGAGGGCCACGACCTGCTTGGCCACGAGGCCGATGTTGTTGTCACCGACGGGTTTACGGGCAACGTGGCCCTCAAGACGGCGGAAGGCACAGCGAAGACCATCGTGAAGGCCTTGCTTGGCGCTTTCGAAGCCTCCGACGATGCCCGTCAGGGCGCGCAGTTGCTGGCCCCAGCGCTGCTGCCGCTGTATGAGACGCTGGACCCCGAATCTGTGGGCGGAGCGGCGCTGTTGGGTATCCGCGGCGTGTGCATCATTAGTCACGGCTCGTCTGGGCCAAAAGCGGTCCACAACGCCATAAAGGTTGCCGCTGATCTTGTGGCCAGCAACCACGTAGAGCACCTGCGCGACGCCGTAGCGAACGCATAACCTCGCTCTAAGCGGAATTTGAGGCATAGAGAGCCACTCTTGGTGGTTCTCAACCGCACAATCCCCACTACGCGCTACAATCCCCGCCGTCATTGCTTCCACCCGAACCGGGTGCTCTCAAAGGAGGCCTCGTGCCTGCAGAAACTCACGTCGAACAGGGGCCGATTGATCGGCCAGCAATCCTCGAACTCGTGCGCGAACGCCTGGCCGAGATCCTTGAGATCGAACCCGCCAGCATCAATGAAGGCGACTCTTTCGCCGACGACCTCGACGCCGATTCCTTGGCACTCATCGAGCTGGTAGAGGCGCTCGAGGAAGAACTTGGCGAACGTAGCGTTGGGTTCCGTATCGACGATGACGACCTCGAAGATCTCAAGAGCGTGCGGGACGCAGTCGACTATGTCCACTCGCGCGTGGGCTGAGTTCACTGAGTAACGCTGCCGCATTCGAGGTCCTGTGTGACCGTTTGGGCTACTGCTTCAACGACCCCGAACTCCTCCAACAGGCGCTCAGGCACCGAAGCTGGTGCGCCGAGAACAATGCCGTTGCCTCCAACGAGCGCCTCGAGTTCCTCGGCGACTCGGTTTTGGGCCTGGCCGTCACCGACTTCATCTACCGGTCCTACCCCGGTCTAAGCGAAGGCAAGCTCGCTAAAGTACGCGCCAGCGTGGTCAGTTCGGTTTCACTAGCCGACGTTGCGCGGGGTTTGGGCCTTGGCGATGCCGTCTTCCTCGGCAAAGGCGAAGAAACTTCCGGCGGGCGCGACAAGTCGTCCATCTTGGCCGACGGCTTGGAAGCGGTGCTGGGTGCGGTGTACATAGACGGCGGCTGGGTCGAGGCGCAGCGGGTGGTTATGGATCTCATGGATGGCCCTGTACGAGATGCAGCGCACCAACCCGGCACGCAGGATTTCAAGACCAGGCTCCAAGAACACGTGGCCAGGCGCTATGACGCGTTGCCGGCCTATGAGGTCAATGGCGATGGGCCCGACCACGAAAAGCGATTTTATGCAACGGTCACCGTTGACAGCCGTGCCATAGGGCATGGTGAAGGGCGCAGTAAAAAAGAAGCCGAACAGGCCGCCGCTGGGGCGGCTTGGGACGTGCTTGCATCAGAACGCAGTGAAGATGCCGACACCGTCCGGGCACAAGCCAACAGCCCAGCAGAGGCGAGCACATGATCGAACTCCCCGAGGTCGAAACCATCCGTAGAGATCTCGACCGAGAGTGCGCCACCAAGCGCATCAAAGAGGTCGAAGTTCTGATCGCTCGCGCCGTTGGTGGTGCTGCGCAGAAGACCAAGATCGTCAAGACGATGGACAAGGCCAAGATCGAGTCTGTTGGGCGCAATGGCATGCTCATCCGCTTCGATTTCGACAACGAGCATTCGTTGTTGATCGACCTTGGCAGTGGGGGACAGCTTGTCCGCACGGCCAACAAAGACGAGGTCCACAAGCGCACCGCGATGATTCTCGGGTTCACCCAGCACGGGCAGGTGCGTCTCATCGACATGGAAGCTGACGCCGAAGTCAGCATGCATGAGACCGCCAAGATCCTCGAGGATCGTCCCGAGCTCAACGAGCTGGGCATCGACCCCATCGAGGAACCTATGTCCTGGACCGACTTCGGTCGCCACTTGCATAGTCATAGCGCCAAGCTCAAGACCCTCATCATGGACGACACGTTCGTGGTGGGAATCGGCCCCATGTACGCCGATGAGGTTCTCTTTCATGCTGGTCTGCGCTATGACCGCTTGTCTAACTCGCTGACTACCCAAGAGATCCGCCGCTTGTACCGGGCTTTGGTGGAGACGCTGTTTGACGCAGTCAAGTACCGGGGCTCGAGCGTTGAGGGCAGCCACTATGTGGATGCCTTTGGTGAGCCTGGCTCCTACCAGGATCATCACGCTGTCTTCCAGAAGGCTGGCGATCTGAGCCCTCGCTCGCGTCGCCCTATCGTGCGATCCAAGTTTGGTGGCATCTGGACCTACTACTGCGACCAGTCGCAGGTCTAGAGGCAACCATGCCGGTTCCCGCAGTGACGAGCCCAGCGACGGCAGGGCTGGTCATCAGTGGGTGGAGTGGTGCGGTTCGGCACTCGTGTCGGGGGTAAGCAGGGCTGGTCATCAGTGGGTGGAGTGGTGCGGTTCGGCACTCGTGTCGGGGGTAAGCAGGGCTGGTCAAAGACCAGCCCTGGTGTAATTGTTGCTGGTGTTGTTGGTGTTTCCTATACCACTAAACATGACTACCATGTTGTAATTACACCGCTGTTATCCGCTAAGTTCGTGGGGTGTTCCTTAAGTCTCTCAGCCTCAAAGGGTTCAAATCCTTTGCCGAGGCCACAGTGCTCGAAATGGAGCCCGGCGTCACGGTTGTGGTGGGGCCCAACGGAAGCGGCAAGTCCAACGTGGTCGATGCGATCGCCTGGGTTCTGGGCGCGCAAGCCCCAAGCTCGGTGCGTTCGCAGAAGATGGACGATGTCATCTTTGCCGGCACGTCCAAGCGGCAGGCACTGGGTCGCGCCGAAGTGGCACTGACCATCGATAACTCTTCAGGCCTGCTACCCATCGACTTCGAAGAAGTCACCATCACGCGCATCTTGTTTCGCGACGGAGACTCCGAGTACCTCATCAACGGTGTACCGTGCCGGCTGCTCGACATTCAAGAGCTCCTCTCCGACACTGGCGTTGGCCGCCAACAGCACGTCATTGTCTCCCAAGGCCAGATCGACGCCGTGCTCAATGCTCGCCCCGAAGAGCGGCGTGCCATCATCGAAGAAGCCGCCGGCGTCCTCAAGTTCCGCCGCCGCCGCGAAAAAGCCGAACGCCGGCTCAAAGCCACTGAAGAGAACCTCACAAGGGTCCAAGACCTGCTCCGAGAGGTCCGTCGGCAGGTACGTCCGCTAGAGCGCCAGGCCGAAGCTGCCCGCCGCCACGGGGATCTCGTCGCCGAACTCCACACCCTCCAGGTGCACCTTGCTGGCCGCGAAATCGATAGCTTGCGCGGGCGCCAGCTCGTGGTGCGCGAAAAGCGAAAAGAGCTAGCAACCAAAGACAACGAGTTGCGGGCCAAGCTGCGCGCCGCAGACGAAGAAGTAGCGGCCGCCGAAGCACGGCTCTCAGCAACCGGAGCCGACGACATTGGCGACCGCCTTGCTCGTGTCGAAGGGCTACGCGAACGTGCCCGTGGTTTGTTGGCGCTACTCAACGAACGCATCTCTGGGCTCCGCCGAGAACTCGACAGCAGTGTCGACCAAGGCGTCATCGAAACCCTCGAAGCCGAGACCGCGCGACTCCGCACAGAACTCGAAGACGTCGATGCCACCATCGAGGCACTGGCACCAGACATCGAACGCCTGGCCGTGGCCGAACAAGACATAGCAGAACAACGCAGCCTGTTCG
>JAUIIS010000204.1 GCA_030431575.1 Acidimicrobiia bacterium
ATCAATCGGCTCATCGCTCAACAAACTCGGTATCACCGAAATGAACTTCGACACTGCAGAGCTCCGCGCCGACATCGCCGGTGCCGAAGCCATGCTCAGCGGTCGCGGCTCCAACGCCATCCTCGCTGCCCCCGGCGGCCGCATCGCCGGCGGCTCCTCCCAAGTCCAACGCAACATCATCGGTGAACGCATCCTTGGACTGCCCAAGGAACCGTGACCTCGGCCGGCCAGCCTGACGGCCGATTATGCCGGCCTTACTTCACGGCATATCTTCGCCGCAGGCTCGTTCCGCTTCGCTTCTCTCGCTCTGCGGACCACCCGCTGCCGGTTCGGGCGCGACGCGATTTGGTGGGTGGCGGGGTGGTTCTCCGCGTGGTCGCTTACTGCAGGGGTTGGGCCGATTGCGCGGGCCTCCCCGGCGCTCCCCATGGCGAGGCACGCGCTAAGGGCGAGGGCATGAGGCGCGACGGAGGCAGCCGGGACCGTGGTCGCGGGCGGGGCGGGCAGTGGGTAATCCGCAGAGCGGGTGAAGCGAAGCGGAGACCGCCTTGCGGCAAAGGTATGCGTGAAGAGAGGCGCCCAGACTGGGCCGAAGGCCCGGGCGCCGAACTCACGCCTCGATGACTTCGGAGCGGAAGCGGTCGAGGGTCTCGTTGCGGGTTTCGGGGGTCATGGTGAATTCGGGGACGATGACCTCGTCGACGCCGGCGGCTTCGTAGTCGGCGACGATGTCGCGGAGTTGGTCGATGGTGCCGACGAGGCCGCCGCGGTGGGCGAGGCCGCTTCGGAGCTTGGCGGCGGCTTCTTCGCTGTCGGTCATGATCATCAACGCAGCGGCAGACTTGCGGATCTCGGCGGGGTCGCGGCCAATGTCGGCGCAGTGGGACTCCAGAACGCTGATCTTGTGGCGGAGGTCATCGGGGGCGCCCCACACGTTCCATTCGTTGGCGAAGCGGGCCACGGTGCGCAGGGTGCGCTTTTCGCCGCCGCCGCCGATCATCAACGGGATGGGTGACTGCACGGGCTTGGGTTCCATGGGGGCTTGGCGTAGCTGGTAGTACTCGCCGTCGAAGTCGACGCGTTCTTCGGTGAAGAGCCGGGTGAGGACTTCGCAGGCTTCTTCGAACCGGTCGCAGCGTCCACGGATGGTGCCCAGCTCGATGCCGTAGCGGTGATGCTCGTTTTCCTGCCAGCCTGCGCCCATGCCTACGACCAGCCGGCCGCCAGAGATGTGGTCGACAGCCGCGGCCATGTTGGCCAGGACCGCCGGGTGGCGATAGGTGTTGCCGGTCACCATGGTGCCAAGACGTACCCGGGGCACAACGGCGGCGAGGCCGCCAAGCAGCGTCCATGCCTCAAGCATGGGGCCCATTTCTTCGTCCACAGGCCCGCCGTCGGGGTCATAGCCTTCGATGTTGGGCATGAAGTGGTCGGCTAGCCAAAGCCCGTACCAGCCGGTTGCTTCAGCGTGCTGGCAGCCTTCGACAACTTGCGCCCAAGGCTTGGTGGTATCGGCCCAAAATGAGAAATCCATAGTGGCGAAACCTACTACGGCCTACCGCCGAAGCGGCCAAATAGGTTGACTAGCTGCTGCAGCTGAGTTGGCTGCAGCCTGGGCGGCTTCGGGCCCATTCGGGGCGCTTCTCCGCGAAGCGCTCCTTGCCAGGTTGGTCGGTGTAGGGGTGGCGCAACACGTCGAGCAGCTCGGTGATGAGATCGAACGTGCCTTCGTTTTCGGCCTCGTCGATCGCTAGCTGGGCCAGGTAGTTCCGCAGCACGTACTTGGGGTTGATGGCGTTCATGGCCGCAACCCGGTCTTGGCCGGCTAGGTCGCCGGCTGTGGCCCGAGCCTGGTAGCGACGGAGCCACGCAATGGTGTCGGTGCGCACGTCGCCCTCAAGCGAGTCGTCCTGATAGTACGCATCGGTTAGGGGCGCCAATAACGTGTTGTCGTCTACCTGTGGGTCGAGGCTTAGTTTGGCCATGTTGCGGAAGAAGATGGTCATGTCGGTCTCGACTCGTGGCAGCAGTTGCAACAAGTCGACCACCAGGTCGTGGTCTTCTTCGCCGACGACGGGGCCGAGGCCCAGCTTGTTGTTCATCATCTGCTGCCAACCGGTGTTGAACACCTGAACGAAGCGTTCGAGACCTTCCTGGAGCGGATCCGCATCGCCCACAAGCGGGAAGAGCGCGTTCGCCAGCTGCATTAGGTTCCACTGGGCTATGGCTGGTTGGTTACCAAACCGGTAGCGGCGATGTGAGGCATCGGTCGTGTTTGGCGTCCAGCCTGGGTCGTAGTCTTCAAGCCAGCCGTAGGGGCCGTAGTCGATGGTGATGCCGTGCACCGAAAGGTTGTCGGTGTTCATGACCCCGTGGACAAAGCCCACCCGCTGCCAGTGGATGATCATCTCTGCGGTACGTTCCACGACCTCGCCAAACCAGTCGCTGTAAACGGTGGGTGAGTTGAGGTCTAGATGGGCGAAGTGGGTGCCGATGGTGTGGTCGGCAAGTTGGCGTAACAGATCGTGGTCTTCGCGTGAGGCAAAGAGCTCGAAGTTGCCAAAGCGAATGAACGATGGGGCAACGCGGCACACCACGGCGCCGGGCTCGTAGCCGGCGCGGCCGTCGTAGAACATGTCGCGCAGCACCTTGTCGCCAGTGAGGCACAGGCTGAGTGCCCGGGTAGTGGGCACGCCCAAATGGAACATGGCTTCGCTGCACAAGAACTCTCGCACCGACGACCGCAGCACGGCTAAGCCATCTGCCATGCGCGAGTACGGCGTTGGCCCAGCACCTTTGAGTTGCAGCGTTTGGCGCTGACCGCTCGGCGTGACAACCTCGCCGAGGGCCATGGCCCGTCCGTCGCCAAGCTGGCCAGCCCAGTTGCCGAACTGATGGCCACCGTAGGCCATCGCGTAAGGATCCATTCCGTCTAGCACGGCGTTGCCAGACATGACCGCCGCGAACTCCGGGCTGGCGACCGCCTCGGGGCTGAGGCCCAAAAGCTCGGCAACCTCAGGCGAATGCGCAATGAGCCGCGGAGCCGTTGTCTGTTTGGGCACGACACGGCTGTAGGCGGCGTTGTGGACCTGGCGCGTACCGGGATCGGTGGAGGGATCCGCGGGCAACTCGGCGGTAAACCGATTGTCGAACACCAGGCTGTCAAGCGCTCCAGGAGTGCTCATGATGGACGTCCTTCACAAGTTGTCTCCCGTCGTTATACCGCACCGAGGCCCATTCGCCAGGGTCGCGTCACGCTTTGCGGCTATGGGCCGTCCGCGACGCTTGGCTGTTTGGGCACCGTTTTGCGGACGCTCGACGCTTGGCTGTGCGCGCCGCTTTCCTGAGGGGTCGGGTGTGGTGCATTTCATTTCGGTAGGCGCGAGGTGGCCAGGATGGATGTGCCGAAATGAAATGCACCACACCCGACCCCATTGGCGCGGCCCGTGTTGATCGCACCGCTGAGGTCAGGGTTGCGGGTCCCAGGACGGCGCCACCGTAGGGGCTTACTCGGGGGCGTTGTAGTTGAACTGCTCGCGGAGTTCGCGTTTGAGGATTTTGCCGCTGGGGTTGCGGGGGATCTCGTCAACGAACTCGACGGCCTTGATGGTCTTGAATGGGGCAAGTTTTCCCTTGCAGTAAGCCAGCAGCTCGTCGGCTTCGAGGCCATCGTCCTTGCGGACAATGACCGCTAGTGGGGACTCGCCCCACTTATCCGACGGGATGCCGATAACGCCAGCGTCCGCAACCTTGTCGTTGCTCAAGAGTACGTTCTCGATCTCGGCCGGGTAGACGTTCTCGCCGCCGGAGATCAACATGTCTTTCACGCGATCGACAATGGTGACAAAGCCCTCGTCGTCCATGGTGGCAATGTCGCCGGTGTGGAGCCAGCCATCGACAATGGCTTCGGCGGTGGCGTCGGGGCGGTTCCAGTAGCCCTCCATGATGTGTGGGCCCTTCACCAGCACCTCGCCGGGTTCTCCGGGGGCACAATCGTTGCCGTCTTCGTCTACAACACGAACCTCGGTGAAGTAGAACGCCTTGCCGGTAGAGCCAGCTTTGTTGACGGCGTCGTCGGCCATGATGAGGCACGCCGGGCCACCGGTTTCGGTGAGGCCGTAGACCTGCTGGATTTCGATATCCATTGCCAGGTAGGTGTTGATGAGGCTGACTGGCACCGGAGCTGCGCCCGACATCACCCAACGCAGTGAACTGACATCGTGCTCTTCGGGGTTGAAGGTTGCCGCCATGAACTGAAGCATCGCTGGCACCATGAGCGACGTGGTGATCTGCTCGTCCTTGATGACTTGCCATGACAACGTGGGGTCGAATGCCTTGAGGATCGACATGCTGACGCCGCCATAAACGCAACCCAGCACGGGGCTAAGCGCACCCACGTGGAACATGGGCAGGCTGTTGAGGAAGCGGTCGCCCTTGCGAAAGTCTGAGGTAGCCGAAATGGTGAGCAGCGCCCACATGACCGTGTCGTGGGTATGGATGACGCCCTTGGGTAGGCCCGTGGTGCCCGAGGTGTACATGATGAACAGCATGTCGCTGCCCTGGGCATCGGAGCTGGCTGGCTCACTCGAGCCCGCAGCAAGAATCTCGTCGTAGCTAAGGACGCCGTCGGCTGGTTCGCCTTCGAGTTGGATCCAGTGCTCAATGGGGGTGGTGCCGCGCTGGCGCAGCTCGGCGGCTGCTTCGGCAAATTCGGCGCTGAACATCAGCGCGGTACAACCCGAGTCGGTCAAGATGAACTCGAGTTCGTCGGGCACGAGGCGCCAGTTCAACGGCACGTTGACTGCACCGATCTTGCCTGCCCCGAAGAACGACTCCACAAACTCGGCGCCGTTCATAAGGAGTAGGCCAACCCGGTCGCCCTTGGCAACGCCCAAGTCAACAAGCGCGTTGGCGATCTTGTCCGAGCGCTCGTTGAGTTCGGCATAGGTGAACCTGCGGCCACTTGATGGCTCGTAGGTCGCCTCCAACCGAGGGTCGCGGTAGGCGCGGCGGGCGAGGAACTGACCGACGTTCTGTGACACAAAGACTCCTTCGGGACAGCGCCGTCGCCGTTCGACGGCCGTCTCTGCCATGGATGGTATCTGTGACATCTGTCGCAGACACAGCCAATCTCGATGGGGCGCGCCGCTATGTCGCTCGCGGTGTGAGCGCGTTCTCTAGCAGAGGCGTGATTTCGTGGGCGCTGAGGCCACCGCTCCATAAGAAACCTTGCCCCAGAGGCCAACCAATGGTTTGCAGCATCTCAAGCTGCTGCATGGTTTCTACGCCCTCTGCCACGCCAACGATCTCGAACTCTGTGGCCAGTGACAGGATCGAGCGGGCCAGGCGCGGATCGTTTCGACTAGCCATCTGCTCCACGAAGCTGCGGTCCAGCTTCAGCATCTCGGGCTCAAATCGCATGAGGTACGAAAGTGACGAGTAGCCGGTGCCGAAGTCGTCGAGGACGATCTTGAGTCCTGCCCGGGTGAGCGCATCGAGGTTCTCTGTTGTGATGCTTTGATCCAGTGCCAAGACGGACTCGGTCACCTCGAGCCCAATGTTCTTTGGGGCCACGCTCGCGTTGTCCAGCGCGTTGGAGATCCTCTCGGTCAGGCCACGCTCACGCATTTGGAGCGGGGACAGGTTTATGTGGATGCAAAGGTCTGGGTGCGCATCGAACCAAGGGGCAGCTTGGGTCAGTGACGATTGGAGCATGTGGTCGAAGAGTGGCTCGATGAGACCGTGCTGTTCTGCCACTCGAACGAATACCGACGGCGACACCGGGCGGCCGTCCCGCGTGGTCCAGCGAGCGAGACTCTCGAGCGAATGAACGTATCCGGTCTTGATATCGACGATGGGCTGGAACGCAACGTCGATGCTGCGCTCCGCAATTGCGCGGTCCAGATCCTGAACAATGTCGTGTCGTTCGCGAAGGTTCTCGGCCAAGCGTTGGTCGTACGTGGCCACGGTGCCCTTCCCGTCGTTCTTGGCGGCAAGCACAGCGACTTGGGCTCGGTGGAAGACCTCATTTGGTGTGTCGGTTGGTTCCAGCATGGTGACGCCCAAGCTGGAGTTTTGGATAGCTGACTCTCCCCCAATGAGAAACGGTTGACGCAGCTCCTGATGAATGTGCCTGGCTGCTGCCAGCGCGTCCTCGACGTCGATGATCCCGTCGAGAATGACAGCGAATTCGTCGCCACCAAGCCGAGCTGCAAAGTCGGTGCGGCGCACACACTTCTGCAAGCGGGTGGCAAACGCAACAAGCAGTTCGTCGCCAATCTGGTGACCGGCTGCTTCGTTGATCAGTTGGAAGTCGTCGAGATCGATCATCACAATGGCAACCTCGATGGGGTCACGCGTCGCCATTGCTCGCACGACCTCCATGAAGTGCAGACGGTTGGGGAGGTCGGTCAACGGATCGTGATAGTGCTGATGCTCAAGCTCGCGCTCTAGGCGCTCAACGGTCTGGAGATCACCCACGGTTTGAGGGCGCGCAAGGTTGCCGTCCGGGAGATGATTCATTGACCCCGACTCGGGTCTCATGTTGACATCCGTGT